>CALKWL010000019.1 GCA_938004235.1 uncultured Gammaproteobacteria bacterium | reverse complement strand
GTGCCCCAACACGCTCAGCCAGGTTTCCCTATCCGCATCCGACAGGTAAATATCTTCCCGCCCGTCGCCCCGTGAGGTGACGTGGTAAAGACCTCCAGCAAGTTCAAGTCGTAAAGGGCGTGCCATGGCGAAATGATGTCATGGTGAATGTGATAATGAAAGACCTGACCCCGGCTTTCTCGCCCCGCCCTACATCAGGGGGTGCGGGCTAATCCCAATATTGATTGAGTTCGAGCCGTACCCCGACATCGGCCATAAGCCTTATCGTTTCCTCATTTAACGACAGCCCTTCTCTTGCGAAAGGTTTCCCGCATACATGACGCCCCGCCGCTCGGCATTCTTCTAGCTCGAGAAGCTCATCATTACATGGGTCTTTGCATGACTCGTAGAACCTTATCTTGTAAAAAGAAACGATTTCAAGACATACATCAAGATTTTTTTTGCTTTTTATGTTTTGAATGAATGGATTAAATTTTTCAAGAAAATACAACAAGGATTCCAATGTCATTCTATCAGCAGCTACAACATCTTCATCTTTAATGTATATATCCTTAGATTTCCAGTATGGGTTAACTAGGCAAATATTGCCATTAATTCTCTCTTTTTTCCCTCTGATTTCGCCCTTGCTATCCTCTGGAAGACCGTTGTTAAATTCTTTCGGGTTGAAGTTATCTGCATTAATGGTTAAATAGATACGACGCTCCATGTGTTTATTTCCACCACTCATAGGTCGGGATTGTAGGTCCACTATACCCACAGAGGCCATGATCCCTAATAACTATCGAGCCATCGTCACATGCACAAATATCATACAACTTAACCTGGGCGCCTCTGCCTAAAAATGTCTCCTTGAAATCATGCTCATCCACATATCCTTCGTTAGGAATTATTTTAGGTCTTAAGTGGAAGTTCGTAGCAGTTTTACATCTCTTCTTTGAATCATCCTCCTCACAAACTAACTCCTTGATAATTGTGCCCGCAGTGAAAGCAAACCCGGCGAATCGAATAATAGGATGGAGTTTGGCTACATTCATAATGTCGCCAACGGCGATCGATCCGCCCCATGGTGTAGGCATTTCTAGGCTTGCCGCAGTCGCAGTTGGCTTCACCAACGCCCTAACCGTCGCCATGACCGGATTCACGGCAGGACTCGCCCCCTGCGTGATACTCGTCACCTGACTCGCCCCATTCCCCACCGGGTTCAGTGTCGCCACCGTGCCCGTGGTGACATGGGTGATGCCGGTCAGATCACCTGTGGCATTGTAGACCATCTCCCAACGCCCGGTTTCCGTACCTCCTTCCAGCTCCACTATGCCTGTGGGCAGGTTGCGTGCGTCATACGTCCAGCGGGTGGTTTGGGCTTCGCCGCTGGGTGCGGCGTTGAAGCCTTGTGCGCCCGTGGCATCCGAGGTCGGTGTTTCAACCATCTCCAGCAGATTGCCTTTGCTGTCATAGCGATAGCTCGTGATGAGGTAGGCTTCCGCCTCCTTCAGCGGCAGGTTCCATGTGGCATGCCATTGGGTTTGGGTCACGGCGCTGGCCGCGTCCAGCGGCGGAGCTGTGGTGGCGCTTTGGTGGCTTGCGGGATACGTCGCTTTTTCCGTGACACGCCCTTGGGCATCGTAGCGGATGAACTTCACCGTGCCATCGTGGGCGATGGTCTTGGTTTTGCGTTTGTTGGCGTCGTAGCTGACGGATTTGTACGAGCTTCCGCACAGGGGACAGGGCGGCGAGCTGGTGCTGGTCGGGCGCTCCACACCAGCTTGGGATGAATAGTAACTGAACGTAGAGGTCGATGCCGCGCCGGGCGTCGGAGTGTAATAGATACTGCTGGAGCTCCAGCTGGAGCCAGCGCTGGGGCTGTACTGGAATTGAAGCTTGTCGAGTCCGCCGGCCTTTTCGGTGCTGGCGGCGCGGCCATTGGCATCGTAGCTGTAAGTGGCGGTGCGCACGCCGAGGGCGTCGGTGAGGCCGGTCAGGGCGTGCTGGTTGAGGCGGCGGCTGTCTTCGTAGTGGTAGCCCGTGGTTGTTCCGTCCGCTCGGGTGACGGAAACAAGGTTGCCAAGGGTGTCGTAGGCGTAGCGGGTGACTTCGCCACCGGGGGCGGTGAGCGTGGCGATGCGTCCGGCGCTGTCGTAACTCAGGCGCAGTTCGCGGCCAAAGGCGTTGCGTACGGACAGCAGCCGCCCGGCCATGGGGGCTTCGCTGGCCGGGGTCGAGGCGTTGCTGTAGATCAGCGTGGTGCGCCAGCCGTTGCGGGCGTCGATGGTTTGCAGACGACCCGAGGCGTCGTAGGTTTCCAGGCTGTCGTCAGTCTGAACGGTGTATTGCCAGCCCTGGGTTTCGCCCGAGGGGGCGATGAGTTCAATCAGGCGGTCTTGGGTGGTGTTGGGGCTGACATCCCGCCAGTGGCGAGCGGCGGGCATGGAGGCGGCTTCGTCGCGCAGGAAGGTGCGCGTTGTGCCGTTGCCGCGCAGGACGCGCACCGTGGGAACCGGGGCGCCTTGGATGATTTTGATGGCACGCTCATAGGTGTGCGTCCAGCCGACACCCAAGGGCATGGTTTCCGGGGCGGTTCCACTGATCCAGCGGGAGCGGTAGAAGCGTGTCAGGTGGAGCGGGTGAAGGCCCGCGCCGCTCAGGTCGTCTTCATGGTGAATTTTGACGCCGGTCGAGGGGTAGACCGGGTTCCAGGTGGGACAGGTGTCGGCCTCTTCGGGGTCATAGCGGTAGCAGAAATCGCTGCGGGGGTCGTATTGGCTGCGCTGCCAATCTTCAGCGCAGGCCGCATCACGATGGTGATAAAGGTAATGACCAGGTTTGAACTCGGAGAGCATGCACGCTCCATCCGCCGTATCTGAACGATCGTAAATCGTGATGGTGTAGGGTCTGCGCCGTGCAAGAATCAGCTGACCATAGTCCCAGTTGGTGTATCCAGGCGCACTTTCCCATTCAAGATCGAAGCTGCCGAGAGTATGCGTGATCGGTCGGCATGTTTTGATCGCTGCGGCCCATTGCGCCTTGTAGTTATCAAGAGCCTGCTCTTCAGAGGAAAAGTAAGGCGTAGAAAAAACATGCCCCGGAATCTTGTAGCGCCACGCCGTTACCACCTGTGGCGTGGTGGTGCACTCTAAATAACCGGTTTCCGAAAAGCCTTTGCAGTTATCGAGGGTAACGGCTTGAACAGGTGTAATAAATCCAAGACTGCCAAGCAGCAACACGATGGACAGCATGAGAGCTTTACACGCCTTCGCTACTGAAAAGGTAGACAAAGGCAAAAACCTGGCGCGGGAAGCGGATGTGACCATCAGGATTTTCCGGTTTGTGTTTACGATGGAGACTGAAATAGCCTACTTTCCCCGGATGTCAAAGGACAGCAGGTGATGTTTGGGTGAATTTATTGTGGCATGGTGGACGGGTGATTTATTGCAGGCATCGGCGCCGTGTGTAATGGGATGATGTCAGCACCTCTCACTTGCTTCATAAGCGGCCTTATGATCGGGCGGGGTGCGACATAAACCCTTTCTCAATACACGAAACCACGAAAAACATGCCAAACAACCCAGCTGTACTCACCATTCATTCATCCAAGGAGCTCGAAGGGCTTCTCGACCGACCGGTCTATGCCGGTTTTGATGCCGGGACGCTTGAGCGCCACCGCGTGCAAACGCACCTGTTTGTGGATGCCGACGGTGAGGCACGTTGCTCACTGTGGTGGTCAGAGGTTCCGCAATTGCCGGGCGAGCGGCTGGGGGTGCTGGGGCATTTTGCCGCCACCAGTCTGGCGGCAAGCCTGAGCCTGTTCGACGCGGCCTTCGCGCGCCTGCGCGAGCAGGGCTGCACGCTGGCGGTGGGACCGATGGACGGCAACACCTGGCGCAGCTACCGTCTGGTGAGCGAGCGCGGCAGCGAGGCTGCGTTTTTTATGGAGCCGCAGAATCCAGCGCTCTGGCCACAATGGTTCGAGGCCGCCGGATTCACGCCGCTGGCTCACTATGTTTCGGCGTTGAACGACGATCTTGCCCACCAAGATGAACGCGTGCCGCGCACCCTGGCTCGCTTGCAATCCAGCGGCGTGCAATTCAGGCCGCTGAACCTTGCGAATCTGGACGACGAGCTGCACGCCATCCACCGACTTTCACTCATCAGCTTTGCCGATAATTTTCTCTACACCCCGCTGGAGGCGACGGATTTCATCCAGCACTACCGCAGCCTGTTGCCAAAGCTGGATGCGGAGCTGATTCTGCTGGCCGAACGTGATGGCGTACTCATCGGCTATCTGTTCGCCCTGCCCGACTTCAATCAGCCGCTGGCCGGACTGGCGTTGGACACCTGCATCATCAAGACCATCGCCGTGCTGCCGGGGCGGGAAAACGCCGGACTGGGCGCGGTGCTGGCGGCCCAATGCCAGGGCATCGCGCGCATCAAGGGCTATCGGCGCGTGATCCATGCTCTGATGCACGAGCACAACGAGTCACTCAGGCTCTCTGCCCGCTATGCGCGCATCATGCGTCGCTATACGCTCTATCAAGCCAGATTGGTAAACGCATGAACATCGTCGAGATTCTGCAGGCACGCGCCGCCGAACACCCCCAACGCGCCGCCATTATCGACGGGCGACGCGGAAAAGAGCGCGTCATTGACTACCGCAGCCTGCACGAAAGCGCCGCGCGCCTGGCAAGCCTGCTGCGCACCGAAGGCATCGGCGCGGGCGACGCGGTCTTGGTACTGCAACCCATGAGCCACGAGCTGTATCTGATCCTGCTGGCACTGTTTCGTCTGGGCGCGGTCGCCATGTTCCTTGATCCCTCCGCAGGCCGTGCGCATATTGAGCAATGCTGCGCCATCGGCCAGCCGCGCGCGCTGATCGCTAGCCCGCGCGCCCACCTGCTGCGCCTGATCTCGCCGGCCATGCGCCGCATTCCTCGCTGTTTCGTCACTACGGGCTTCGTGCCTGGCGCGCGGCCTATTTCCCTGGCCGAGCGCCATCCGCCGCTCGCCACACACGCCTCGGGCGGCGACATGCCCGCCCTGCTGACCTTCACCAGCGGCAGCACCGGGCAACCCAAAGCCGCCCTGCGCAGCCACGCTTTCCTGCTTGCCCAGCACGCCGCGCTGCGCGACACGCTGGCGCTACGACCCGGCGAGCGCGACTTGACCACGCTGCCGATTTTCCTGCTCGCCAATCTCGCGTCCGGCCTGAGCAGCCTGATCCCGGATGCCGATCTGCGCCGTCCGGGCTGCATTCGTGCCGCACCGGTACTGGCGCAGGCACGCGCACTGGGCATTGAGCGCTGCGGCGCATCACCTGCGTTCTTTGAACGTCTGGCCGAGCAGGCCGAAGCCGATGGCCAGGGCTTACCGTTCAAACGCATGGATACCGGCGGCGCACCGGTATTTCCGCCCTTGCTTGATCGACTGCGCCAACTTGCGCCCGATGCACGCATCGTTGCGGTGTACGGTTCCACCGAGGCCGAGCCGATGGCGGAGATCGAACAGGGCGAGATCGACGCAGACGCCCGTGCCGCCATGCGCGCGGGCTGCGGCCTACTGACCGGGCTCCCGGTTTCCAGCCTGCAACTGCGTATCCTGCCCGACCGCTTCGGCACGCCGATCGGCCCGTTCACGGCGCAGCAATTCGAGCAGGACGTGCTAGCGCAGGGTGAAATCGGCGAAATTGTAGTCAACGGTGCGCATGTGCTGCCGGGCTATCTGCACGGCGTGGGCGACGCGGACAGCAAATTCGAGATGGACGGTCAACGCTGGCACCGCACCGGCGATGCAGGCTGGATCGATGAGCACGGCCGCCTGTGGCTGGTGGGTCGCTGCAGCGTGCGCATCGACGATACGCACGGTCGGCTGTATCCATTCAGTGTGGAGTGCGCGGCGAGCTTTTGGCCGGGTGTACGCCGCTGCGCCATGCTCGCGCACCGCGGACGACGCCTGCTGCTGATCGAAGGCGACGCCGAGCTGGACATCAAGGCGCTGCAAGATAGCTTGAGCTGGGCAAGGATTGACGAAGTGCGCCGCATCAGCGCTATCCCGGTCGATCGACGCCACAACGCCAAAATCGACTACACGCGCCTGCGTGCGCTGCTGGACTGAGTGCTGCGCCGGGCTGAATCCGCCCGCTCAAACGGCGCCATGCACGACGGCACGCGAGGCAAACAGGTTCAACCCCAGTTGTGCGGACAAAAACACCGCCGTTTTTTGTCCGCGCACGCTATTGCCCGCCGCATCCAGCGGCGGCGAAAACGTCGCCAGCCCGCCCTTGCCGGGCGCGACGGTAATCATGCCGCCGCTGACGCCGCTCTTGCCGGGCAGCCCGATGTCGTACAACCAGTCGCCGGAGTTTTCATACAATCCGGCGGTGACCATGACCGCTAAAACATGCTGACAATGGATCGCGTCGATCACTTTCTCTTGCGTCAGCGGGTTGACACCACCATTGGCCAGGGTGGCAGCCATTACCGCCAGATCACGCGCGGTCACATTGATTGCGCATTGCCGGGTATACACATCCGTCGCCTCAAACGGGTCACAATAGATGCGTTGATGACTGTCCAGCAAGGCGGCAATGCCCTCGTTACGTTGGTTCGTCTCAGACTCAGACTGGTAAACCACGGCATCCATCGTTAACTCTCGCCCGGCAAAGCGCGACAAGCCTTCACGAATGAAATCCCATTTGGCTTCCGCCGTATCCCCCGGCGCAAGGCTGGTAGCGGCAATCGCGCCCGCATTCACCATCGGGTTGCTTTGCCCTTGCACCGCGCGCTCCACCGCCATCACCGAGTTGAACGGCAACCCGGTACTGTTCACCCCCAACCGCGCGCGGGCTTCGTCCTCGCCAATGGCTTGGCAAATCAGGCCGAAGACAAAGGGTTTGGAAATGCTCTGGATGCTGAAACAAACATCGACATCACCCGCCATGTGCAGCTCGCCCGAAGCCTGCGCCACGCACACGCCAAACAGCGTGCTGGGTACACCAGCCAGCGCCGGGATGTAATCGGCATTGCGCCCCTCATCACAGCGCGCAAAACGCTGATGCGCCTCATCGACCAGAGCATGAACCCGCTGCGGGGCAGGAAGATGGCCAGTAGAAACGGCTGAAAGCATCAAGTGGCAACCTCGTTCGGCGGCATTTGCGGCAGCTGTTGCGGTTGCTGCTGCATTTGCGCCTGAGCTTGCGCCAGCTCCCAACTAAAGGGCGGCAGGCTGCGGAAGGCCAGACGAATGGCCGACTCCCAGGCGTGGTGCATGGTCATAAGCTCGGTCGATTCGGCCTCCAGCTTGATGCGTTGGGCAAGCGCCAGTTGACCCGCCGGGTAAATCGCCACTTCAAACGGCGGCG
>CALKWL010000018.1 GCA_938004235.1 uncultured Gammaproteobacteria bacterium | reverse complement strand
TGGGCAGCCTGCCCGAAGCGCGCAGCGGCACGCTGATTTTGATGTTTGGCGGCTCAGAGGCGCAGTTTTCCACCCTCTCGCCCGTGTTGCAGGCCTTGGGCACAAGCATCAAACACATCGGTAAAGTCGGCCAGGCCGCCGCACTTAAATTAGCGATGAATCAGCTTATTGCCAGCGAGACCGCCGCCTTCACCGCAAGCCTGGCGCTGGTGCAGGCGCACGGCGTTGTCGTGGATGATTTTATGCAGCTCCTGCGCGGCAGCGCGCTCTATGCGCCGACCTTTGATAAAAAACTCAACCGAATGCTGGCAAGCGATTTCAGTCACCCGAATTTCCCGCTCGACCATTTGATTAAAGACGTGCGTCTGTTTATTGCAAGCGCCAAGGCGCAAGGCATAGACACCCGCCCACTGGCCGCGCTGGAAACCGTTCTCGCCCAGGTTGCGCTCAACGGACACGGACAGGAGGACTACAGCGTGTTGCAACTGGGTTTTAAGCCGACGACCTGATTTACACTTCCCCCACATCAAGGGAGAGGGAGCTAAAGCCCACAACCGTTCCAGTGTATCTGCTCGGCCGACACGCTCACCCGTAATCTGTCGCGTGTTACACCTGCTGCGCAATGAATGCTCACCCGTGCTTTGGGATTGAGCTCAAGCAGCAAGGGCTGTCCCGCTGCCACATAGGCCTGAATTTTGACCTGGTCGCGCAGTTCACTGAACACGCCGCGCGGGCGCAATATCCGACCTTGTTCATTTTCGGTGTGCTTGATTTTGCTTCCCGGCAGACCAAAGCCCTGCCATGTCGCATCCACCTGCATTCGTGCATCCGGATTTGCCGCATCCGCCGGATACAACCAAATCTCCGGGCTGGCGCGCTCGATCCGTACACGCCAGGGCGCGCCATGACTCGGCGACTCAAGCATTCCCTGCCAATGCAAATCCACAGGCGTAGCCATTAATGCGCCGAAGATTACGCCCACGCTGATGACACCACCGATCCCCCAACGCAGAGGGTTGGCAAGTTGCAGCGGCGCGGGAGACCATCCTGCTTCACGCTGGGGAATACGCAAGATGATGTAGTAACTCAACCATGCAGCAAAAAACGATAGCCACGCCGCCCAGAGGACATCCGAGAGGTAATGTCCGCCCGCCGCAATGCGGCTAAACCCCATGGATGCGCCCAAGATCACCGCCAAGGTCAATGCCGCTACGGCCAAACGAGGGCGACGTTTGCGCCAAAGCAACCACAATGCCGCCACTGCAAAGCCTGCCGAACAATGTCCGCATGGAAACGACTTGCCGCCCGCCGCCTCTCCAATCATCAAGGGTGGTGCATAGGGATATTCCCCGCCGAAATCTTGCGTTTGCACCGGACGCGGGCGATCCAAAAACTCTTTGAAGATGCCATTCACCAATAAACCCGGCCCAAGCACGACGGTTAACACCACGACCGCTGCATGAGCGCGCCAAGGCTTGAGACGCGCAAGCAAGCCGCCGAATAGCACGATAAACAAGGCCGGAAGCGCCACCAGCATGGTGAGAATGGGCGCGGCTTTATAACAAAACTGCACAAAGGGAAGGTTTTGTACCGGCCACGCCGCATCGCCCGCCCCAAGCTCGGGATGGTAAAAATACGAACTGATTTGAATGTCCAGCGGGAACAGCCAAAACGGTGTTGTGCTGACCAGCATCAGGCCAAGAAGGATAAGAAGATGCTTACGGGCTTGGGTCATGCTCATCCTGTCTCTTTAGAGCCTGTGTCTTGTGTCGTGCCGACTCCGGATAGATCGGAAGAGCGTCGTGTAGGGAAAGAGTGTAGATCTCGGTG
>CALKWL010000017.1 GCA_938004235.1 uncultured Gammaproteobacteria bacterium | reverse complement strand
GATTGACTGACGTGACTGGAGTTCAGACGTGTGCTCTTCCGATCTGTCGCCGCCTGGCGCAATATCAATCGTCAAGTACAGATGCTGATCAACAAAATTAACGCGGTAGTTAATATCCAACTCAACCGATGTTGGTCTATAAGCGACATTAGAGTGCGGCTTCAACCGTATCGCCGATACATATCGTCCTTGCAGATATTCATTGAAAACGACCGACAAGGTGTTAGCGAGCGCCGTCGCGTGTTCTGTCTCAACGTTCCCATCCAGCATATTGTCGGCCGAAGTAGCGCCAAGATTGTAAGTTCCAATCCCTTTTACAAACGCCGGGGCTCCATTATGCGCCTTCAAATAAGCCCCATACCCTCGCCCCACTGCAGCAACGTCTGATATTTGATAGATACGCGCGTATATATACTCTACCGTATCCCCGTAATCGGTAATTCGATTGGCGCTCAAATAAGTAAACGTCTGCGCATCGGTAACAAAATATGTGTTCAGTACGTTACCGCTCTGATCCAACATATCTATTTCAAAGTTTAAGGGGTCGATAGTTGTAGCACTAGACCAAAACGCCTTAATGCGACGGCGATCTCTTGCCGTCCAGGTTATCGTAACGTCACCATTTACTTCAAACGTCGCATGAGTCTGCGCTGGTGCAAACGGCACAAGATTCTGCGCTTTTGGCGTGAAAGTTTGATCTAACACGTTATCACCATAGACGTAACTGCCATCGGAAACGCTTCTTAGTGATTTTTGAATGTTAATATCCGCTTCTTCTAGCTGAACTCGCCCAATGCTAGATTCGTCCAACAACACAAACTCTATTGCTGAGCCGCTGTCGACCAACTGCTCTGTGCCAAACAGACCGCGCGAAACCGTCTTTAGACTCCATTTGTTTGCGCTAATTAATGTAGCGTCTTTAAATGCGATTACCTCATTACGTCCGTTTGACGCACGCAGCGCAGCATAGTTGACACCGCCAACTTGGAACTGCGCAAGAGTGATACTTTCTAGCGTGCCGCTCGATAAAATCACTTCATAAGCATTTGTAGTATCTGGGTAAAGTGGCGTATGAAACGGCTTATGCGTCAAAATGCCGACGGTGCTTTTTGCGTTTAGATGATATGCCAGCGTATATTCATCTATACTAGTTTCTTCATAGACCCCGCCGCCCTTCCAACCGCTGGATGTACCGTATGCCCCTACAAACCAATATGGATAGCCAAGTTCTGCATCTCGCATTGCCGGCAAGTTCATTGTAGCGATTTTAGTTAGACCTGTAGCTGCAATTACCGCCTTTGGTGCGCCCAGAGATGTCTGCCCTATAGCAGATGAACTATAGGCACTCTTTAGGTCTGCTACGCCCTGCACCTTAATTACACCTCGATCCATATCCATCTGAGTAATGCGGATGCGATAAACGGCCGCGTCTGCCATTACATCGATAACATCACCCGGCTCTAAATAAGCATATTCATACGGGATAGAGAATGAATATGTCATTCTTTCAATATGTCGCAAATGCAGATCAATGTCTGCAAATTTGGCGGCATTTTCGTACGTCAGTACAATTGGCAAATCAATCGTAGCTTCTGACTTTGAGAGTGAAGCGATACGCTGCGCTCGCTGATTCCCCACCTCATAATTCAACTCTTTATCAAGATATTTAACGCTTAGAGATTTGGGTAGCGACGTTTCATGAGCGCGGCGCTTTTCAAGTTTACGCATTGACTTGTCGTCTTGATAACGAGCGGCAAGATCTTCTTCTGGAATTGCAACAATGCTGTTTTTACCGCGAGTCCTAAATTTTATCTTGCCCTCGCTATCTACAATATCGAACTTACCATAGTTAGCTAAAGGCAACAAAGCCGCGCGAGCGGACTGGACGCTAGTAACACGATAGCCCTCTATGACTGAAGTTAACTCTGCAGAATCGTACTCCGACGAGTCATAATTAGCCTTGTTCATGATACCATCGATAATGGTTTTTAGCGGTATCGTAGATACCGAATAGCCACTTCTACGTAAAACCGCAGCTCCACGCTTATAGTAATTTACATTTCCGTTCAACGTCCACCCGCGCGTCGACCACACCTCATCCGTATTTGAAAAGTAGAACCCAGCGCCGCCCATCGAATAATCATCATCTTCGCTATGCGGCTTGTTAACATCGTACACAATGTCAAATGTCTTATTACGAATATCAAAAGCAACGTGATTTGAAGCATACCACCAATAGAATTTTCCAGTTGTTGAAATAAACTGCAAACGCATATTTCCGCACACACTGCAAAGCCCGGTATTATTGCCTAGAAGTGGACGAGTATCTACTATCCTGCCGACACTGCCATCTTCGAACACTTGCACAAAGATTAATGCATTGTTTTTTTCAAGCGATAGCCAAAAACACTGTTCTACACTATCCCAAACCGCCTCTTCGACATATACGGCGCTTGTTGCGCTATAAATACTATCCTGCGTGATGTTTTCTATTTCTGTGGTAATATCTACAACAACACCAGGGTCACTAAAAAACTCGACATCATACACAACGCCAGTTGATGTTACGGTTGGCCACAGCGCCTTAAATAACCATACTTTTAACCCCGCCTCGCTACCACTTTTGTCGATACCGGCGACCATTGTTCTGCCACGCTCTTCATCGGTGGCAATAACATCCATATTCCAATCCGTACTCCAGTCTCCCGTGTTCGGCTTAAGCTCCATATACCCCGACATCGTTCCACCGACGCCCTCGAACACTGCATTGGGGTTATACTGACGAACAACGCCATTAGAGACTATAGTTAAAAAATCCGGCCACAACGACGAAATGCGCGCGTTTTTCTTGGCATCCGTGATGCTCATTGGCCCAATAGATTCAGCCAATAATTGTCCGGTTGTAGTATCCAAGTACATAAGACGACGATTGCTGCTGGCGTACGCCACATTTGTCATTAGCGCGATTACCGGTCTGCCGTCTAGGTTCATTTTCCAGATCTTTCGAGCAGTCGCCTGAACGTTTTCTTCGTACTGTGAAACGTACGGCAGCAGTCGGACTATCTGTTTCGTATAGGGATCGTACCCAACTATCTGATATTCATAATCCGCAATATTGTCTGGGCAACATCCCGTCCAAATGATCTGATTTTCTTCGTCCCATGCAATGCATGTGCCGTAGTGAAACCCATAGTGCTCACTTCCATTTGAACCAATTGGATTATCGATAAGCGTAACGCTTTTTTGTGACGACCCTACTTTTGAAACAACAAATCGGAAATTGGGAATTGAGTTATTAAAACCTGCCAATTGAAACTTATCAAATACTACATAGGCAACGCCGCGATATGCTGGCGTAAGATCGCCAGTCAGCGCCTCAAGCGTTGGATCGACATCCTGATCTTCCGTACCCTTGTAAACGCGAAACTTCAACCAATCTGGCTGCACCGCCTCGGCACTCTCTGAGGCGTCAAAAATTAACTGCTCATTTGCAAAGATTTGAATAACGCTAAAAATAGGGCCTTCACAAAGAGCCACAGCAAGATCTACGTCATAAGAGTAACTTGTGGTGGTTACAGTTTGCCCTCCGCCGCCTTTGCCGCCTGACGATTGCTTATTGGTATAAACATGCTCGTAAATTTCAGACGACTGAATGATATTACCTGGCACAGGGACCGTGCCGTAGATATCAGCCACCGCTTGCCCGTACGCTGACGATGTAACTCGAAGATCATCAAGACGAGAGCCTTCTTGGTTTACATCTGGACCGCCTTCAGAGAACAGAACTCCCCCAAGAGCGACACCAATAGTCCAACCTAGAGATTGTCCGAGTCCAGTTGCCGTGCCACCAATTGCCGTGCCAATCGCCGCGCCAGCCAACCCCATTGCAAGTTGAGCCATCAATTAACCTCAAAAAAGCTATAGGCGTCTCTAATTAACAGACGCCAATCATCATCCAGACGATGCTCAACCACCTTTTTGTGTGATGAATATGCATGAATTATTCGCCCTGGCGCGACTACGATTGCGAGATGCTGTGGGCGGCGCTTTGCAGAAAAAGCGATATGTAGCACGTCGCCCGGCAGGGCATCTTTCCAGCTGTTCAGGTGACGCATGTGTGAGGACAGCAACCGCGTCATCATATCCCCATCGGGGCTTTGTCCATAATCCAAATAATCAAAACTGGATAAACCAAGTTCATGAGCCACGCCGATTAACAACCCAACGCAATCAACGCGCACACCCTTCGTGCGCCCCTGATGCTCATATGGGGTACCCTTCCACGTTCTGGCTTGTGCGACAATTTGTGATCTTGTTACGGACATTCGTCAGTGCTGAATAAGTGTATTAGCCGTAGTTGTTTAGCATCGTAGAGACGCCTGGCACAAATGGAAAACCACGAAAATTGATTTGATTGAAGTACACAGTGTTACAGGTGTTTATGGTTTTATCGCAACCCGGCCAGACAAAAATTTGATCGCCAGCTACGATATTATACCCCATTGGCTCGTACAGTTCTATTTCCATCTCCGTTGATGAGATGATCTCGAACGCTCGGATATCCATTTTCAGGAAGCTATTCTCACTAGTTACACCCCAGGTTACGTGCCCAGATCGGAAGAGCGTCGTGTAGGGAAAGAGTGTAGATCTCGGTGGTC
>CALKWL010000016.1 GCA_938004235.1 uncultured Gammaproteobacteria bacterium | reverse complement strand
TTATCGCGGGCGTGTACCGCGATAAGCGAGCTGATTTATTCCATGGATGGAATAATCAGCATCTCCCTAGATACCCGTCTTCGCGGGCATGACAGGTTTTTCGAAGCGCCCAATCTGTCAGCACCTGATTTTTCGGCTTGGGGGATGCGTGCATAAAAAAAGCAATCCGCGAGGATTGCTTTTTGAGCGGGGCTTTTTGACGAAGCCCATATCGACAGCCCATGTCGAGAGAATTACTTAAGCGCGATCAGGTTTTCAATCAGCGCAACCCTCATGCCCGTGGCTTCGGAGAGCAGGCGCAGGCGCTCAGCCTCGTAGGCCGTGTCAATCAGCATCTGGCACAAATCCAGCAAACGCAGCACGGCGGATGACGCGCTCTCGAACTGCTCGCAGGTCAGCTCACCGTTTTCGGCTTTGACATGCAGCATGTGTACGATTTCATGGCGCAGAAAGCTCATGCTGGAGGACACAAACAGCGGCGGGATTTTCACCTTGACGTGCACGACGCCGATGGTCTCCTGCCGGGCGAAAAAAGCCTCGTCGTGTGGTCCGGTGAAGAGCTCGCTCATCCACTGCTTGTGTGTGGCCTTGAGTGCGTCGAGACGCCCCTCGATGTGTTTGTTGGTCTTGGGGTGACTGGTCAGCTGGGCGTAGAACTTGTCGGTCAGTTGCGGCGCCATGCTGACGAGGATGGGTGAAATCGCCTGTACCGCCGCCGAGTCGGCGTCGGTAAAACCATTGACGTGCTCAAACAGGGTGATGTGTTCCATGATCATGCCGGATACCCTTAGATGACTTTGGACACGGATTCGGCGGCGCGCTTCACGTCAAGGAAGATCAGACCGAGCTTGGCCTGGGGCTTGGCCAGCACGGTCAGTACGGCGTCTTCCCCAGCGTGGGTCATCAGAATGTAACCCTTGTCGCCCTTGATGAGCACCTGCTCCAGGCCGCCGCGCGCCAGTTCCTTGGCGGTGCGGTCGCCCAGGGAGAGCAGGGCGGCGCTCATCGCGCCGACGCGGTCTTCATCCATGCTGGAGGGCAGCAAGGCGGCCATCATCAGGCCGTCGGTGGAAACAATCGCCGAAGCTTCAATGTCCGCGGAGGAGCCGTTGAGTTCAGCGAGGATCGAGGTCAACATGTCTGCGCGCATAAAAACACCACTTTTGTTAAGGAAAATGTCGAGTGGTGCATCTTCCTTTACCTCTGGAGAGGGTCAAATAGGTTTTTTTATGCCTTATGCCTTTCCTCATATATACGCTTGGTTAAGTGGCGGTCACGCTGATTGGGGTGCCTTTTGCGCCTGCGTAGGGCAGCTTAGCGGGCTTGCGCCAGCTTCGCGTTCCGCGTAAACCGCCGAATGAGCTGTTTTGTTACTGTGCCTTGGCGATTTCGAAGCAGGTGTCGGTGCCTTCATCGCGTTGCACGAGTTGCACGCGGAAGCGACGCCCGGTGAGACGCTCTAATGAGCGCTCGATCAAGCCGTAGCCGAAAAAGCACACGGAACGTTTGCCTGGGTCGGCCTGCTCAAAGTCGCCAAGATGCGCGAATTCGCAACCTCTGACCTCGATCAGGATGTTGTTGCCCTCCGGTTTCATGCTGACGGATGAAAACAGGCCGGCATGACTCAGGCTGTCGGCAAGCAGTGCACAAGCCTCTTCGGCGCCGAGATCGGAGGGCCACTCGGCCCAGAGGAAGTCGCTGGATGAGCGCCCTGAGTCGCGCATGGTGGCGTGAGCGCCGACGGCGCCGAGCATATCGGTCAGTCCGGCGGAAATGCGGGCAATGATGACGTTTCTGGGATCGGTGGACATGGCGTTGACTCTCTAACCGTCTTTAGTTTGTTTTGTTTGGATGCCCTGCATGATGGCTTCATGCAGGGCGAGCAGCCCGTGTAGGGCGGTTTAGCGTAGCGTAAACCGCCGAATGGGTTTGCCGCCTGCACTTCATTCGGCGCGCTACGGTTCTGTCAGTGACGTAATTTGGCAACTTCGAAACAGGTGTCTGAGGCTTCGTCGCGACGCTCTAGGCTGACGCGGAAGCGCTGGCTGGTGAGGCGCTCCAGTGAGCGTTCAATCAGGCCGAAGCCAAAGAAGCATACCGAGCGATCCCCGATGGCGGCATTTTCGAAATTGCCAAGGCGGGAGAATTCGCAGCCTTGAACCTGAATGGCAATGTTGTCGCCGTCGGGCTTGAGCTGAACGGCGGAGAAGACGCCGATATGCGCCAGCGCTTCGGAGAGCAGGCCGCATGCTTCATCCGCGCTGAGATTCGAAGGCCAGTCTGTCCAGAGGAAATCGCTGGTTGTGCGGCCTGAGTCACGCATGGCGGCGTGAGCGCCTACGGCGCCAAGCATGTCGGTTAGCCCGGCGGAAATGCGGGCGATAATGACGTTTCTGGGGTCAGTGGACATGGTGAAGCTCCGGGTTGTGGTTGAGGTTTAGTAAGTCTGATGCAAGAGAACGCAAAAGTACCACACGAAACGTAAGGCTTCATTGTTTCGTGAGTTGCGCGACGCGTGCTTGTCCGGGGTGATGCGTTAGCAGTCTGTCGGGCTTTGGGGGGCGCAGCGAAAATCAGCCTTCATTCAGGCGGATTTGCAGTCGATTTCGCTAAGTAAATGCTGATTTATTCCATTCATGGAATAAATCAGCGCGCTCATCGCGGTACA
>CALKWL010000015.1 GCA_938004235.1 uncultured Gammaproteobacteria bacterium | reverse complement strand
GCGCGAGTTTCTCTACAGCGACGACATGGCCGACGCCTGCGTGTTTCTGATGAACTTGCCCAACGACAAGTACGAACAAATGCTCTGGCCGGCGGGCGACCCCCTTGAATCTTGTAACTTGGGCCTTGCCCCTGTTGTAAACATCGGCGTGGGTGAGGATGTGAGCATCAAGGAACTGGCCGAGACCGTGCGCGAGGTAGTGGGCTTTGAGGGGAGGATTGTATTTGACCACACGAAACCGGACGGGACGCCAAGAAAGCTGATAGATATTAGTCAGCAGATACGTGCTGGTTGGCGGCCAAGGATGTCGCTGAATGGCGGACTTCAGAGCTCCTACGTAGATTTCTGTGAACTAGATGATCTCGGCTATTTGGAGCAGGGCCATCGCACTCGAAAGTCATAACGGATGAATCCCGAGCATTTTCATACGGATATCGTCATCCCAGGCCGCGCGCTTGCGTTTGAGCCGCAGGCTGGTCTTGGCGGTGTCGGTTTTGTCTGTCCGGATGAGGTTCAGCATCATCTTCTTGAGCAAGGAGAGGTTTTGGAGTGCGTTATCCTTGCGGATCATGCAGTCATCCTCACCGAAACAGACATCGAGCATCCAGTGAAGCCGGTTTTCAATGCGCCAGTGCGCACGAACGGTGTGCGCCAACTGCGCTGCACTGAGCGATCTGGAACTGATGTAGTAGCGCTTTTCCAGTTTGGCGACCTTTTCGCCAACGACCCGCTGCGAGACGACGCAGCCAACCGTCTTGCAGCGGGGCCACAGCGCCGGGTCGATTTTCGTGCCGCTGGAGGCCACCCAGCTCAGCGGCATCACGATTCGACCGTGGTGTCGATCGACGTGCTTGAACCCGTCGCTGCCGGCTTGGGCATCGCTGATGAGATCGCGCACCCGCTGGTGCAGCGCGGGTTGATTGCCCGTCACCGCGAGCAGATAGTCCGCCCCCTTGTCGACGATCTTGGCGGCAATGTCATGCTGGCAGCCCATGGCGTCGATGCTGACCAGCAAGCCCTTGATGTGCAAGGCGTCGAGCAGTTCAGGGATGGCCGTCATCTCATTGCTCTTGCCCGAGACGCTCTCTTGCCCCAGCACCAATCCAAGCTCGGTCGAAAAGGCGCTAACCATGTGCACCGGGGGGCCGCCACCATCGGCAGAGCGACGCAAGCTCTTGCCATCGATGGCCACGACACCGTCGAGCGCACTAACGATGTTGCTGACCCAGCTCCGGAACACGGCCTCGAACTGCTGCGGATCGAGCACCCGAAACACACGCAAGAAGGTGTCCTGAGACGGAATGCCATTCTCGAGCACGACGAAGCGGCGCAGCCAGTCGGCCTTGAGCCGACCCCACAGGGCGATGTCCTCGAAGCTGTCGGCGTCCGAGAGCATGGCGCAAACGGCAATCACCAGGATCTCCCAGAAGTCGTGACGGGTGCCTTGCTGGGCCGACGCGGATCTTCGAGCTCACTCAGTTTCTCCATCAAACTCGCTCCCGTTCCACGCATTTCCGTCATTCAAAAGACGCGAGTGGACGCGTTTTCTAGAAGGCCCACAAGATGGCTGCGTAACCTGTTGATCGTGAATGATTTTCATCAAAGGTTTTTGGTTATTCATGCCATCCGAGTGCGATGGCACTGCTATTTGGAGAGATGTTAGTTAATGGTCTCCTTTTGAATTTTTAGAAGTGAATTTGTCGCGAATGAAAGATCGAGGGAAAAGAAATTATGTATTCATTTGCTCTTGTTGGGTGCGGTCGTATTGCCAAGCGGCATGCAGAACTGTTGAGTGGTGTGGTGCGTGGGGCGAGGTTAGTCGCGGTTTGCGATATTGATGGAAATAAAGCTCGCGAATTTGGTGATGAATATGGCGTAGATTATTACACCGACATGCACGAGATGATGGCTAAAGCAAAGCCAGACGTTGTGTCAGTTTTGACGCCTAGTGGCATGCACTGCTCCCACGTTTTGCAACTGGCGCCGTATGCAAAACACATCGTCGTAGAGAAGCCGGTAGCCCTAACTTTAGGCGATGCTGATGCCATGATCACTTCATGTGACATCCACGGCTGTCGTCTGTTCGTGGTCAAGCAGAACCGATTCAATGTGCCGGTCGTTAAGCTACGCGAGGCCATTGAACAGAAACGATTCGGCAAACTGGTCATGGGGACGATACGCGTGCGTTGGTGCCGTCCGCAATCCTACTATGACATGGATGCTTGGCGCGGCACTTGGGAATTGGACGGTGGGGTTTTGACAAATCAAGCCAGTCACCACGTTGATCTTCTTGAGTGGATGATGGGCGATGTCGAGTCTGTTTTCGCCAAAAGCACAACAGCACTGGTCGACATCGAAACCGAGGATACAGCGATCGCTGTGCTTAAATTCCGTAATGGTGCACTTGGTTGTATCGAAGCAACAACTGCGACCCGTCCTAAGGACCTAGAGGGCTCCATCTCCATTCTGGGGGAGAAAGGGACCGTGGAAATCGGCGGTTTCGCAGTTAACCAAATGAAAACATGGTCTTTTGTTGAGGCGGAGTCAGATGATATCGACATGATGCAGAAATATTCTGTCAATCCACCCAATGTCTACGGATTCGGGCATCAGGCCTACTACGAGCATGTGCTGGATTGTCTACAGAGTGGAAAGCGACAACTTGTTGATGGGCTCGAAGGACGGCGCAGTATTGAACTCATCAGCGCTATTTACGAATCCATAGAGACAGGGAGGGAAGTGCAGTTGCGCTTTATTCCAAAGCGATGCCGGCTAGGGGGCTGGAGTGACTGAGAATCTGCCGTTGATCTTTGAGTCTGGGATTCGCGAAGTGGTCTTTGGCTTACGAGTCAAGGTCGTGCAGCCGGTTAATCTATATGGCTGCGATATTAATGACGACTGTTTTATTGGTCCGTT
>CALKWL010000014.1 GCA_938004235.1 uncultured Gammaproteobacteria bacterium | reverse complement strand
GCTACCAAGTGACCCATTTATAGATCATGTTATTCGGTTAAAAGTGATGCGCTCCCCCGCCTCGTGGTTTGAAATGTACAAATGCGAAGATATCGATCAGGTTGTTCTGCTTGAATCCATTCGCATGTGCGAACATTACAACAAAGCTTGGCAATATCACCTTAGTGACCAAGACATATTGGATTTAGTAGAAGCCGATCGTCTATGGGATTTCACCCGGCGTCCACTTAACCCCGATCAAGAAACATGGCCTAATGGTTGGACACAAGAGCCAAACGGTTACTTGCCTTCGCGAGAAGAAGTCTTGAAATGGCATATGTCACCTGGTTTTAGTGGTATGTCTGGCTCTGAAGCGTACGCCATTATTCGCGCCCGTTGCCAGCGGGAAGGCCAGCCTCTTGAATGCGAGCGCTGTGGTGGCAACGGTGACATATGGGAGAGCCAGGCCGCTAAACGCCTCTATGACGAATGGGAAGAAACCGAGCCGCCGGAAGGTGAATGGTGGCAGGTCTGGGAAACGGTTAGTGAGGGAAGCCCCTACAGCCCCCCGTTTGCCACGGCCGAAGAGCTGATCAACTGGCTTGTCCAAGAAGAAGGGTACAGCGATGGTGCTGCCGAGTCGTTTGTGTTAGGGTCTGGCTGGGTGCCATCGCTGGCCATGGTCAACGGCCGTTTGTACAAAGACATCGAGACCACCAATATGCCACAAGATGGCGATGACGAGACGCCCGACTTTGATAATTTACTTGAATATCTTGAAGAAGATCACATTGAACCGGGCGAGCCCGTAGAAATTGCACAAGAAACGGCCGTAGAGCCAGCGTACAACCTGATGCCCTTGTACACGGCCGTTGGTGGCATTGCCATCTTCTTTGTGTTGATCATGTTGATGGCAGGATAAAAGAAAATAAGGCGTGGGGTAGGTGGCAGCCTCCCCGCGCCTTTTATCGCAGAACTCCCTGCACGAGGATTGAAAAAATGACAGCTAACTTAAATGTATCTCCCCCGAAGCTTCTGCCTGCTTGGAGCAAGGAGCAGTTGGGGCTAGAGGCAAGTTTCCCAGGCATTCACCAACAATTGCAAAACACTATGAATCGAACAGCAGCCATCATGTTTGGTGAGCCGCTGCGTGTCTGGCATACGATTAAGCTGGACCCTCAAAGACGGAAGTTCGTGGCCTATGTACACATGCTTGTTGCTGGCCGTGACCGAACCGACTTCCCCGTTATCCCAGATCAGCACAATCCGCACCCCGACAAGTTGATCGGCCACAATGATACCCCCTACGGTTTCGGTAGTTGGGTAGATGCGAACACTTTCGGATTGGCGGCAGCACAGAAGTTATTGAAGTCAATGCTCGATGATGAAGAAGGTAAATAAACAACACAAGCTCGTTAAGTTGGCAGGCTGAGCGGGCTTTTATCGCGGTACTTACACCGCATTGGAACAACTAAAAAATGACAGCTACAGATAAAGATATAGAAAATTCCCATTTGGCGGTCTCGCTACTTGCGGCCGTACCCCTAAGAATCATGGCAATCAAAGAGCGTGGCGGTCTTAACGAGGGCGACATTGCTAGAGCCAGACAAATTGGCCAGTTAATCGCTGAGAAGGGCGACATCCTTCTGTTCGGCGGCGGCAAGAAGGGCGATCCAGCTCATCTACACAACGAGTTGGCCGAAGGCATTGCCATCCTCTCTTTTGTCCCTGGTGGCGTACACATCTTTGGTCAGCATTGGTATGGGCATTCGCTCAACTTAGGTGGGGCGTGCCCTGGTAGCGCCAATACCTGGTGTTGCGAAAAACGGTGGGTGAAAAATGGCTGAGCTATCTGATTACGTCACAGAGGGCGACGCAGCACGGATGCTTAATTTTGCTCCTGGCACCGGCAATGTTTGGCGGCACCTGCGCGAGCACGCTCCACATATTGAGCTTGTTGAACTCTTTGGCTATACGGCCGTTCATAAGGTTGCCTTGCAGAGATACGCAGCCAGGTTGCAGGAAGATGGTGCGCCCATTTCCAGAAAGAAAAAGCAAGTGGACATTATCCGCAAGGTGCATCAAGAAATGGAGAATCGATCATGAGTGAAAATTGCGAAGAAGAATTGGCAAGAGCCGAGCAAACGGCCGCAGATCTATTCGCTGTGATTGCAGAGATTGCCGAAATTGTGGGGCTATCAGGCAATGAGCCAGACGTCTGCGAGAAGGTAGTGCGGAAAGTCCGCAGCATCAAAACCGTTTTTGATGGCGCGCACCTGGTTATCGAAACCAAAGATGCCGCTAATGATATTTTGGCTGGCCAGTTACAGCGTGCCCTTGACCTGCTGGAGCCGTTAGCTCAGCTCAACAAAGATACCGAGGCGTTCTATCGCCAGCACTATGAAACTTTACGACCGAATAGCAAGATGACCAGCGTTAATGTGTCATATGGAGATTTACGCCGGGCAGCAAAACTGCTAGAGGAAGTCGGCTGATGAAACAATTAACACTGGTTCCAGCTCTTCCCAAAACAGAGCTAAACATCCCCCACGTCATCCAACGGGCTCTCAGCGTGGGGGCTACGCTGGCCGTGTCCATAAGCGGTGGCAAAGACAGTCAAGCCATTGCCAATAAGCTGGCTGCTTACTGGCAGGAAAATGGGCTAACTAACCCGATATTTGCCTTGCACATGGATTTGGGCCGGGCCGAATGGAAGGAAACGCCTGCTCATGTTGATTTGATTGCGGATCAGAATGAACTGTGGTTGGCAGTTGTGCGCAGGCCGCAGGGCGATCTGGTGCAGGAGATCGAAGATCGTATGCACAAGCTGGCGGGAACGGGCGCACCATTCTGGCCCAGCTCTGCATCGCGCTACTGCACAGCAGACCAGAAACGCGCCCAGGCCGACAAGGTTTACAGGGATGTGAATGAAACATTCCCCGCTTCCTGGCCCTATTCAACGCACACCCACAATCTGATTATTTCCGCTGAAGGCAACCGGGCAGAAGAATCTCCTAAGCGGCGCAAGGACCCCGTAGCCAGTGTGCGGAAGCAAATCACGGCAAAACCACTGCGCGATCTGCCCGTTGACGAGGCTCTGGCCACCTGGTTGGCTGTGACTGCTTTGCTGGATGCTGGTGATGAAACGGCCGTTCGTGAGCAGTTTCCCGAATTTACCTACTACATTGGCAAGCAGCGTCCGCGCCTGGCCATCACCTGGTACCCGATCCATGACTGGCTGCTGGAAGATGTTTGGTCGGCCTGCGGCACATCCGCCTTTGATGTGGCGCAGCGCCGAGAGGTCTACCGGTACGCGCTGGAGCTGGAAGAGGGTGGGGGAGAGGCCAGCCTGGTTGATGCCCTTAAGTGGCTGGCGGTAAAGCAGTTTCCCGCCCATCCTGCCTATGTCTATGGCAACGAACGGCTGAGCTGCGCTCTGTGCATCCTGGCCAGTGACAACGACATCCGCAACGGGGCACGGCACCAGCCGGAGCTGGCTGCTCACTTCATCCGCCTCGAAGAGGTTGGCGGGGCGACGTTTAAGCACGGCCGTTCGCTGGCCGAAATAGTTGGAGGTGGTAATGAATAAAATCTTCGAAGATATGGCTTCCATGCGCGACGACCAAAGTCTTCCTATTGGAAAAAGAATTGATAGATTGCAGCGCTATCGAGGGTGGAGCCTTGGCGAAGTAGCTGCCGCTTGTGGCGAAACGGTAGATGTAGTTCGGGGAGCTAAGAAAGGAGATATTGTTGGAAAAGAAGCTGTGCAGATTCTAGATATACTCGCAGATCCATTTGTGATGCGCCCCATTTTGCCTCCGAATATAAGCAAGCAAGAGGTTGTTGGTTACTTGCGCCACATAAGTGGTCAAGACCTGGACAGTGGCGATTGCGATATTTGGTTGTGCGTCAACGATGCTCGCACTGTTCAGGCGTCAAAAGTTGATCGCCTTATAGAAACCCTATCCGGCCTGTGT
>CALKWL010000013.1 GCA_938004235.1 uncultured Gammaproteobacteria bacterium | reverse complement strand
GAAGAGGCCGGCGGGCACCATGGTCGCCGCGTGAATCAGCGCGGGGATCGGCGTCGGGCCTTCCATCGAATCGGGCAACCACACATGCAACGGGATCTGCGCCGATTTGCCCATCGCGCCGATGAACAGCAGGATGCAGATCACTGAAATCAGCGACCACTCCACGCCCGGAATCAGCTCGACCTTGATCGCGGCGAGATTCCCGGCCTGCTGGAACACCGCGTGATAATCCAGTGTGCCGGTGTAGACCAGAATCGCGGCGATGCCGAGCAGGAAGCCGAAGTCGCCGACGCGGTTGACGATGAAGGCCTTGAGGTTGGCGTAAATCGCCGACTCGCGGTTCATGTAGAAACCGATCAACAGGTAGGACACCAAGCCCACCGCCTCCCAGCCGAAGAACAGCTGCATGAAGTTGTTGCTCATCACCAGCATCAGCATGGAGAAGGTGAACAACGAGATGTAGCTGAAAAAACGTTGATAGCCGCCGGCGCGCGCGCGGCTGGTTTCCGGCCACAGCTCCTCATCGTGCGCCATGTAGCCGATGGTGTAGATATGCACCATCAGACTCACACTGGTGACGATCACCATCATCACAGCAGTGAGCTTGTCGATGAGGAAACCGACCTCGAACTTGAACACATCGCTGGCAAGCCAGGTATAGACCGCGCCGTTGAAGGTCGCGCCATTATCGAGCACATGAAACTTGAAGGCGACCAGGGCGAGCGCGAACGACACCGCCACGCCAGCGATGGTCACGCTTTGCGCGCCAACGCGACCGATCTGCCGCCCGAAGAGACCGGCAATGGCAGAGCCGATCAACGGAGCAAGAGCAATCCAGAGGTAGATCGTTTCCATACGTCTTAACCTTTCACGCTGTCGAGATCATCGACGTTAATGCTGCGGCGATTGCGGAACAGCACCACCAAAATCGCCAGACCAATGGCGGCTTCCGCAGCGGCCACGGTCAAAATAAAAAACACAAAAGCCTGCCCGGCGGTGTCGCCGAGAAAATGTGAAAAACCGACGAAATTGATATTCACGGCGAGCAGCATCAGTTCGATGCTCATCAATAAAACCAGCACGTTCTTGCGGTTAAGAAAGATCCCGGCCAGTGAGAGACCAAACAGGATGGCGCCGAAAATCAGCACATCGGACAGGGCAATCGCCATCATGAGCCTTCTCCTTGTTGGGCGGCATCGTTCACCCGTTGTACAGCGGGCATTTTGACGATGCGCACACGATCCGCGCGCCGCACCTTGGCTTGCGCAGCCGCATCCTGATACTTGGTATCCGGACGGCGACGCAGGGTGAGCATGATCGCCGCCACCATAGCCACCAGCAGAATAACCGCTGCAATTTCAAAAGGATACACATACACGGTATACAGCACTGAGCCAATGGCTTCGGTATTGCTGTAATCCGCAGATTTGGGCATGGGCGCAGGATAAACATCCAGTCCGAACAGCTTCGGACCAAGCACCAGCGACATTTCCAGCATCATGATAATGGCCACACCCGCCCCCAGAGGGAGGAAGCGCACAAAACCCTCGCGCGTGGCCGCTGTATTGATGTCCAGCATCATCACCACGAACAGGAACAGCACCATGACCGCGCCGACGTACACCAGGATCAGCACAATACTCAAAAATTCGGCTTCAAGCAGCAACCAGGTCAGCGCCGTGCTGAAAAACGTCAGCACCAGATACAGGGCAGCATACACCGTGTTGCGCGTGGTAATCATCATGAACGCAGACAGCACCGCGCTCGATGCGAAAACCAAGAAAAGCAGCTTGATAAAGCTCATGTCGTTTCCGTATTGGGTTATTGGGCGTAAATGTTATCGGTAGCGTGCATCCGCCAGGCGGTCTGCCGCAATCTGCACTTCGTATTTGTCCCCCATGGCCAAGAGCTTCTCCTTGGTCATGATGTGCTCACCGCGCGCTTCAAAGTGGTATTCAAACACCCGCGTTTCCACAATGGCATCCACCGGACAGGCTTCTTCGCAAAAACCGCAGTAGATGCACTTGAACAGATCGATATCGTAGCGCGTGGTGCGGCGCGTGCCGTCCTCGCGCTGCTCGGATTCGATGGTGATGGCCAGTGCCGGGCAGACCGCCTCACACAGCTTGCAGGCAATGCAGCGTTCCTCGCCGCTGGCGTAGCGGCGCTGGGCGTGCAGACCGCGGAAGCGCGGCGACATCGGCGTCTTTTCTTCCGGATATTGCACGGTGAATTTGCGGGCGAACAGGTAACGCCCAGTGAGCTGCATTCCCAGGAGCAACTCCCACAGAAACCATGTTTTGAAAAAATGTTTGACCTTACTCATACGCTGGCTCCATTACGCAAACCAAGGGCCAAGTTTGAAGTACACCGCCACGCCCTCGACCACGATCCAAACCAAGGTGACCGGAATCAGCACTTTCCAGCCCAGACGCATGATCTGGTCATAACGGTAGCGCGGGAAGGTGGCGCGGAACCATATGAACAGGAACAGCAGGATGGCGATTTTCGCAAACATCCAGAAAATGCCCGGGATCCACGCAAACACCGGCTCAAGGAATGTTCCCTGAAACGGGGACAGCCAACCGCCAAGAAACATCACCGCGGTCAGTGCGGAAATCAGAATCATGCTGGCGTATTCAGCCAACATGAACAACACGAAGCCCATACCGGAGTATTCAACATGGAAGCCGGCGACGATCTCGGACTCGCCCTCAGCGATATCGAACGGCGCACGGTTGGTTTCGGCTACGCCGGAAATAAAATACACCACGAACATCGGCAACAGCGGCAACCAGTACCAATGCAGGATGCTGCCGCTCTGCGCACGTACGATTTCTTGCAGGTTGAGACTCTGACTGGCCATCAGCACGCCCACCAGGGCAAAGCCCATGGCGAGCTCATAGGCGATTTTGTGTGCTGCCGAACGCAGGCCGCCGAGCAGGGCATATTTCGAGTTGGAGGCCCAGCCCGCCAGAATCACGCCATACACCCCTGCGGCGCCGACCGCCAAAACATATAACAGTCCCGCATTGACGTCGGCAATCACCCAGCCGTCATCAAACGGAACAACGGCCCAAGCCACAAGGGCAGCGAACAGGATCACCACAGGCGCGGTAAAGAAAATGAATTTATTGGCTGCTGAAGGAATGATGATTTCCTTGAACATCAGCTTGAACACATCAGCAAACGGCTGGAACAGACCAATCGGGCCGACGCGGTTCGGGCCGATGCGTACCTGCATGTAGCCGATGATCTTGCGCTCGGCATAGGTGGTGTAAGCCACCGCAATCACCAAGGGCATGACGACCAGCATGATCTGGATCAGGATCAGCACGATGGCACGCATCCCTTCCGGGAACAGATTCAGCAGCGGGGAGAGAAACTCAGCCATCGCTTACACCCTCTCGATCTGAACATTCAAGGCAGCGCCCAAAACCGCGCCAAGCGGCGTACCCCAAGCGATCCAGGCGCAACCAAGCGGCAGGCCATCATCGGCCTGAACCACCATGCGCACCTGCCCTTCGCTGGATGAAACCTGAGCCAATGCCCCAACCTCCAGGCCAAGGCGGACGATGTCCTGCGGATGCAAACGCACTTGCTGCGAGGCCTTGGCCTCAGCCGTTTCCTGTAGCGCGGACGCACGACGCACCAAGGCATCCACGGCGTACAGCCCTACTCCGCCGATACGCTGCATGTCCTGAGAGCTTGCGCTCTGTGCGGGCGTCACGGCCAGCGGCGCGATGCTTGCATCAAGCTCGACACGACCACACTCGGCGCGCAACTCATCGCGCACCTCCTCCGAACTCATGTATTCAAAGCCTGACAGATTCAACAAATTGCCAAGCACGCGCAGAATCTTCCAAGCCGGACGCGCTTCAGCAAACGGACGCGCCACGGCGCGCGTCCCCTGCCACAAGCCTTCGGTATTGACGTAGGTACCCGAAGTCTCGGCAAAACTCACCATCGGCAGCACGACGTGAGCGTACGAACGCATGGCCTCGGTAAAGTAGGGATTAATGACCAGGTTGAAACCGGATTGCTGCAATACTGCCAACGCGGCTTCTCCTTGCAGACTGTCCAGCTCAGGCTCCACGCCAACCAGCATGGTTGCAGGAGCGCCTCTAGACAGCATCTCAGCGGCGTTCAAACCCGCCGACGCAGACACCGCGCCACCGGCAAGACGATGCGGTACTGCGCCCGCCAGCCATGCGCCGGCACTGTTCCCCGCGGCAGCAAACTCACCCAGCGACGCGCCGCTATGTACCGCAATCGCCTGGGCGAGCTGACGCAATACCGCCAGATCAGGATGAGCCGAGGCCAATGCCCCCAAATAAACACCAGCGCGCTTGGTCTGCTTCAGGGATATCGCAATCGCCTGATGGCGAGCCTCAACCGTGGCCTGCGCAACGAGCGCCGCCAATGCGGGTTCCAGCTTGGCAGGCGCTGGCTCAAAGGACAGCAGTGCAGCCAAAACGCCTGCCAGTGCCGCCACCATGCCGTCATTGCCAACACCAAGGTTTTCCAAAGGCGCAAATGTCTGAGGTAGAACAGCCGGGTTGATGAAACTGACCTTGGCACCGGCCAGCGCGGCCTTGCGCAAACGCTGCGCCAGCAAAGGCTGCTCATGACGAATGTGGCTGCCGACGACCAGCACCGCCTGGCGCTGCTCCAGTTCAGCGACATCGTGCCCAAGCCAGGGCATGACCGGTAAGGCGTCCTGATCGCGGAAATCGCGTTGACGCAGGCGATGATCGACATTCGCTGAGCCGAGCGCGCGCGTCAGCTTTTGCGCCAAATACAACTCTTCCAGCGTGGCATGGGGCGCAACCAAGGTGTGCAGGCTCGCGCCTGCGGCCTTCAAACCCTTGGCCGCGAGCTCAAGCGCCTCTTCCCAACTTGCTTCACGCCAGCCCGCCTCAACGCGGATCATCGGGCTACCCAGACGCTCAGGATGTTGGATGCCGAGATAGCTGAAGCGATCACGATCCGACAGCCAGACCTCATTGACCGCTTCATTTTCACGCGGCACCACGCGCATCACCGCACCATCCCGGATGTGCATGTAAAGATTGGAGCCAAGGCCGTCATGCGGCGCGATCGCTGCCTGCTGCGCCAGCTCCCAGGGACGGAAGGTGTAGCGCGACGGCTTGGCCGTCAAGGCTCCGACTGGACATAGATCAATGATATTGCAGGAAATTTCGGAACTTACAGCCTTGGCAACGTAAGTGCTGATTTCCATATGCTCACTACGCCCAGTGGTGCCAAGCTCACGCACTCCGGCGATTTCATCACCAAAACGCACGCAGCGGGTGCAATGGATACAGCGCGTCATGTCGGTAGCGACCAGCGGGCCGATATCCTTGTCTTTGACCACGCGCTTGGTTTCAGAATATTGACCCACGCCGTCGCCATAGCCCATGGCGACATCCTGCAACTCGCACTCCCCACCCTGATCGCACACTGGGCAATCAAGAGGATGGTTGATGAGCAGAAACTCCATCGTGGCGCGTTGGGCAATAATGGCTTTGGGCGACTTGGTGAACACCCGCATGCCTTCGGAAATCGGGGTCGCGCACGCCGGGAGCGTCTTGGGAGCGCGCTCAACCTCAACCAGGCACATACGACAGTTGGCCGCAACCGACAGCTTGCGGTGATAACAGAAGCGCGGAATATGAATGCCTGCGGCATCGGTGACTTCAATCAGCATGTCACCCTGACGCCCTTGCAGCTTCTTGCCGTCAACCTCAATGGAGATCAGATCATCACTCATCGCTACTCCCTGCGCCCCTTAGCGAGACTTGGCATCGACCATGCTGTGGCCGTGCTCGATGTAATACTCAAATTCCGGGCGGAAATGCTTGAGGAAACTGCGCACCGGCATGGCGGCAGCATCACCCAGCGCACAAATTGTGCGACCTTCGATCTTGCTTGCCACATCGTCCAGACGTGCCAAATCCGCAAGCGCTCCCTTGCCCTCCACGATACGCGTCAGCATCCGATAGAGCCAGCCCGTACCCTCGCGGCAGGGTGTGCATTGTCCGCATGATTCCGAATAATAAAAACGCGAAATGCGACGCAGCGCCTTGACCATGCAGGTGCTGCTATCCATCACGATCAGGCCGCCCGAACCTAGGTAACTCCCAGCCTTGGCAAGCGAATCGTAATCCATGTTCACTTTCATCATCGTGTCCGCGGGCACCACAGGCACGGAAGATCCGCCAGGAATCACCGCCTTCAGCGTGTGCCCGGTACGCACTCCGCCCGCCATCGCCAGCAGGTCGGCAAACGGCGTCCCCATGGGGATTTCAAACACGCCCGGCTTGTTGACATGACCGGACACTGAAAACATTTTGGTACCGCCACTATTAGGCACGCCCAGCCCCGCAAACCATGCGCCGCCATTGCGCAAAATTGCCGGGACGGACGACAGAGTTTCGGTATTGTTGATCGTGGTCGGACGGCCATAAAGACCGAAATTCGCCGGAAACGGCGGCTTGAAGCGCGGTTGGCCTTTCTTGCCTTCCAATGATTCCAACAGTGCGGTTTCTTCGCCGCAAATGTAGGCGCCCGCCCCCAGAGAGCCATAAAGATCCATATCCAGACCGGAACCGAGTACATTCTTACCCAGCAAACCCTGCGCATAGGCTTCCTGCAAGGCCTGTTCAAAACGCTGGAAAGGCAAGTCGCCAAACTCGCCGCGCATATAGTTGTAACCCACCGTCGCGCCGATGGTGTAGGCGGCAATCGCCATTCCTTCGACCAGGGCGTGCGGATTATTCAGCAGGATCTGGCGATCTTTGGCGGTACCCGGCTCGGACTCATCCGAATTGCACACCAGATACTTCTGCCCCGGCGCATTGCGCGGCATAAAGCTCCACTTCAAACCGGTCGGAAAACCTGCGCCGCCGCGGCCACGCAGATTGGATAGCTTCAACTCTTCGATAATGACCGCAGGATCGGTCTTTTCGGCAAGAATCTTGCGCCATGACTGATAACCGCCCGTCTTGAGGTAGGACTCCAACGTCCAGGGCTCATCGAACTGACGTGTTGCAAAACAAACTTGCGTACTCATCATCAATGCCCATCCTTCTGCGCAACGGCATCAAGAATTTGATCTACGATTTCCGGGGTCAGGCGCTCGTAGTACACATGATCAACTTGCATCATCGGCCCGCCATCACAGGCTGCCAAACACTCTTCCTCGCACTTGATGAAGAACTTACCGTCCGGCGTACTCTCGCCAGTCTTGACACCCAGGCGCTTTTCGATGTGTTCGACGATACGATCCGAACCCATGAGCCAACAGGAAATATTGGTGCAAACCGAAATGCTGTGTCGGCCTACGGGCTTGGTTTCAAACATGGAGTAAAACGTGGCCACCTCATAAGCAGCAATTTCAGGCACCCCAAGATACAATGCAACCGCATCCATCAAATCCGTGGTCAAATAGCCATGGTTCTGATGTTGCGCCGCACGCAAGGCCGCCAGTAAGGCCGACATGCGCTGGTCTGCGGGGTATTTTTTGAGCCAGTGCTCAATTTCAGCTAGCGTTTCTGCGCTTAACAAGGCTATTTTGCGCGCACGTTCCTGCTCGTTCATCAACGATCAACCTCCCCGAATACGATGTCCTGGGTGCCGATAATGGCCACCACGTCGGCAATCATGTGCCCGCGCGACATTTCATCCAGACCCGAAAGATGGGCGAAACCAGGCGCACGTACTTTCAGGCGATAAGGTTTGTTGGCGCCATCGGAAATCAGATAAATGCCGAACTCACCCTTCGGGTGTTCTACAGCAGAGTACACTTCGCCCTCCGGCAGACAGAAGCCTTCGGTAAACAGTTTGAAGTGGTGAATCAAGGCCTCCATATCCGCCTTGGCCTCTTCACGACGCGGCGGCGCAAATTTGTGATCGCTGGTGAGCACTTCGCCCGGATTCTTGCGCAGCCACTGGATACATTGCTTGATGATGCGGTTGGACTGGCGTAATTCTTCCACGCGTACCAGATAGCGGTCATAACAATCGCCATTCACGCCGACCGGGATATCAAAATCCAGCTTGTCGTACACCGCGTAAGGCTGCTTTTTGCGCAAGTCCCATTCAACACCTGAACCACGCAGCATCGGCCCGGTAAAACCCATGGACAGAGCGCGCTCAGGGGAAACCACGCCGATACCCACAGTGCGCTGTTTCCAGATACGGTTGTCGGTCAGCAGAGTTTCGTACTCATCCACCAGAGCCGGAAAACGATTCACGAAATCCTCAAGGAAATCGAGCATCGAGCCTTGGCGGATTTCATTCATGCGCGCCACATCCTTCGCACTGTGCCACTTGGATGCGCTGTACTGCGGCATGGCGTCAGGCAAGTCGCGGGCGACGCCGCCGGGACGATAATACGTCGCGTGCAGACGCGCTCCGGAAACTGCCTCGTAGCAATCCATCAGGTCTTCGCGCTCGCGGAAGCAGTACAGGAACACCGACATGGCGCCAATGTCCAGCGCGTGCGCCCCCAGCCAGAGCAGATGATTCAGGATGCGGGTAATTTCATCGAACATGGTGCGGATATACAGCGCACGCTCCGGCACCTGAATCGCGCCGAGCTTTTCCATCGCCATCACATAGGCGTGTTCGTTACACATCATCGACACGTAGTCGAGACGATCCATGTAACCAATGCTTTGATTGTAGGGCTTGCTTTCGGCCAGTTTCTCGGTCGCGCGATGCAGCAGACCGATATGCGAATCGGCACGCACGATGGTTTCGCCATCCAGCTCCAGCACCAGACGCAACACACCATGCGCCGAGGGGTGTTGCGGACCGAAGTTCAGGGTGTAGTTGACAATTTCAGGCATGGCTCAGCTCTTCTTCTGAGTCGAAAGGATGTAGCGATGATCGTGACGAATCACACGCGGCACGAGCACGCGAGGCTCGATGCTTACCGGCTCGTAAACCACGCGACCTTTACTCTCGTCGTAACGCATCTCGACATGCCCGATAAGGGGGAAGTCCTTGCGGAAAGGATGTCCGATAAAACCATAGTCAGTCAGGATGCGGCGCAGATCCGGATGCCCGTCAAAAAGGATGCCAAACAGGTCAAACGCTTCACGCTCAAACCAGTTAGCGCCCGACCAGACCGTCGTGACGGAAGGCAGGATCGGCAGCTCAGCATCCTCGCAATATACGCGCAAACGCAGACGCTGGTTATAGGCGTAAGAAAGCAGATGGTAAACCACGGCAAAGCGCGGGCGAGAGGCATCAACCAACGGCAGGTCATCACCGAATTTCAGACGACCGGCAGTGGATGCCTGCACCCCTCGACTGTAGCCGCCCTTGCAAACTTTCTCATCAGAAGACCATTCCGTTTTGCCGTAGTCACTGTAATCTACGCCGCACAAATCGATCAATTGCTCAAATGCAAACCCGCCATCCGTCGCCAAGACCTGACAAACGCCGAAAAGATCCTCAGCACGAACGTCAACCGTCAGCTCATCACAGGCCTCAACAATCTGTGTAAATGATCCCGCAAAGCGCGCAGCAAACTGTTCGCGCAATTCACCCAAAGTTTTGCTCTTGGCTAGACTCATTAGACGGCCTCAGTCACAGCCGACGCCTTGGCGATCGTACTGGTGCGATGGATTTTGTTCTGCAACTGGATAATGCCATACAGAAGAGCCTCCGCCGTAGGCGGGCAGCCCGGCACATAAATGTCGACCGGAACAATACGGTCACAGCCGCGCACCACAGCGTAGGAGTAATGATAATAACCGCCACCATTGGCGCAGGATCCCATGGAGATAACCCAACGCGGCTCAGGCATCTGGTCATACACCTTGCGCAAGGCAGGCGCCATCTTATTAACCAGGGTTCCTGCAACAATCATCACATCCGACTGACGCGGACTAGGACGGAACACCACGCCAAAACGGTCAAGGTCGTAACGCGATGCGCCGGCATGCATCATCTCGACAGCACAACAGGCCAAGCCGAACGTCATCGGCCACAGCGAACCAGTACGCGCCCAGTTGATTAGCTTGTCAGCAGAAGTCGTGACAAAGCCTTTGTCGAGAATACCCTCTATTCCCATTCCAAAGCCCCCTTCTTCCACTCGTAGATGAAGCCGATCACCAGAATAAGCAGAAACAAGCCCATTGCGGCCAAACCAAAACCACCAATCTCATCCAGGACAACGGCCCAAGGGAAGAGAAACGCAATTTCAAGGTCAAAAATGATGAACAGAATGGCAACGAGATAGAAGCGCACGTCAAACTTCATGCGTGAATCTTCGAAGGCGGCAAAGCCGCATTCATAGGGAGAGTCCTTTTCCTTGTCCGCACGACGGGGCGCCAAAATAAACCCCGTAAACAGCATGACCAAGCTGAAGCCTAAAGCCACCACGAAGAACACAAGAACAGGAAGATAGTTCTCAAGCACGCGCCTCACTCCCCCTACGCAACAGGTCACATTTACGGCTTGGCACACAAAACCAAGACAACCGCGATTGCCTGTATTGCCGATATTGCAATGGTGGTTATTAAAAACTAAATGGCCTTTACGGCTCTTATTTTTTATCTCGACCGCTCTGACTGCGCAGGCACATCGAGATATTCAATTGGTGCGGATGGTGGGACTCGAACCCACACGTCTTGCGACACCACCCCCTCAAGATGGCGTGTCTACCAATTCCACCACATCCGCGAAACTTTACTTGACAACCGGCACATCAGCCGGCTTGCTCTCCTGCGGCACAGCTTCGGTCACAACCGGACGAGTCGTCTCGACCACGCTGCCGCTCTTCGGAGCGGACGTAACAATATAGGCAAGTAACAAACTTGTCACGAAAAAAATAGCAACCAACCAAGCCGTCAAACGGCTCAAGAACGTGGCTGCGCCACGGGCGCCAAAAACGGTAGACGAGGCTCCGCCGCCAAAAGCAGCACCTGCCTCAGCGCCCTTACCATGCTGCACCAGCACCAAACCGATCAGTGCCATACCGACCAGAATATGAAATGTTGTCAATAACGCGGTCACACCACATCCCTCGCCGCACGGCAAATGGAAAGAAAATCTTCAGCTTTCAATGAGGCTCCGCCAATCAGACCGCCATCAATATCCGGCATACTCATCAGTTCGGCGGCATTTTCAGACTTCATACTGCCGCCGTACATGATACGTGTGCGTGCAGCCGTCGCTGCGTCATGCGCCGCCAGGCGAGCACGAATAAAAGCATGCACATCCTGAGCTTGCTGCGGACTCGCCGTACGACCGGTTCCAATCGCCCAGACAGGCTCGTAGGCAATCAGAGCGCGCTCAAAAGCCTGAATACCCGCGCGTTCGAGCACGACATCCAGCTGGCGCACCACGATCGCCTCGGTTACACCCTGCTCACGCTCATCAAGTGTCTCGCCTACGCACAGAATAGGAGTCAGATTGGCACGCAAAGCCTGAACAAACTTATCAGCCACATGGACATCCGTTTCCCCGTGAATAGCGCGTCGCTCGGAATGCCCCACAATTACATAGCGGCACCCCACATCGCTAAGCATGGCTGCCGATACATCCCCCGTAAAGGCTCCGTCCTGCCCAGCCAAAGCAACATCCTGCGCACCTACGGCGATTGGGCTTGTACCCAGTGCTTCAACGACCCCGGCAATGTGTACAAAACTTGGACACACCGCAATATCAACGGCATCAAGTCCATTCACTCCGCGTCGCAATCCGGCAATAAGCTGGTCGATTGTGGCCTTGCGACCATTCATTTTCCAATTTCCTACGACAATCGGCTTGCGCATGAGGCTTGAGTTCACTGCTATTGAAACGGGCGGCAAGGTTAATGTTAAAAGCCACGGAAAGCAACCCGTGCCCGCGCACAGAAAAGGACGAACCTAAACCGCAGCAACTGCCTTGCGCACTTCGTCGGCAAGCGCCTCAGCCACCTGCCGCGTCATGACCGGGTCGTCACTTTCAACCATGACACGAGATCGGAAGAGCACACGTCTGAACTCCAGTCACGTCAGTCAATCTCG
>CALKWL010000012.1 GCA_938004235.1 uncultured Gammaproteobacteria bacterium | reverse complement strand
GTGAGCATTTTGAGGCGGTTTTTTGCGCCGCAATGCGCCGTTCAGTGAGACTTTGGACAAGCTCTCGGTGCACGCGTACCGCCTCCAGCCTCTGCCTGGCGGGCATCATCCTCGGCGTCCAGGGGTGCGCGCTGCTGCCTCCTCAGCAGCAACCTGCGCCTCAGCCGCCTGCCGCGCAGAAGAAAGAAAACATCGTTGCTTCTAAGAGCGAATGCCCGACGCCAAGCGCGCCCGCGCCCTCCCCCGCGCCAACGACCGAGCCTCGGCTCAAGGCGGGTGAATGCTGGGTTCCCGCCGTTGTTTTACCGCGCCGCGTGTCAATGCCGCTGGAAATCGTCACTCGGGATGCTGTGAACGACATTCAGGTACAACCCGCCGTCATACAACCCGAGCAACGCTCTCGCGTCGTGCGCGAAGGCGTGCGCACCTACCGGGTGGAGCCGCCCGTATTCAAGCAGGTCACTGAAAAAGTGCTGGTACGCGAAGAGGTGCGTCGCAGCATCGTCGAGCCCGCGACCTTTGAAACGCGCGAGGAAAAAATCGAGATCGAAGCGGCTCACGAGGTGCTCCAGCCCTGCCGGATTCACAGCGGCTCGAACGCCAAGGGGTTATGCGTCAAGTCGGTTCCAGCGCGCTATAAAACGCTAACCAGAAAGATTTTGCTCAAACCCGAAACACTACGTGAGGAGATTGAGCCCGCCGTTTATCGCGAAGTCAAGAAGTGGGTCGTGGAAACCCCTGCCCGCACTGTGCCGGTCGACATCCCCGAAAAAACCGGAGCGATCACCGTACAAAGCGTCAGCACCCAGGAGCAGATCAACGAACAACAACGCCCGCCAATTGTCGCCAACCTCGAAAGCATCAACTACGAAGGCGAGCCGATGCCGACCTGGCGTCAGGCGCCTTGCGCCGACGACATCACCCCTGAGCTCATCAAGCAGCTGCAAATCGCGCTGAATGACGCCGGACAGGATGCAGGTCGTGCGGACGGCAAACTGGGAGATCGAACCTTGCGCGCCCTACAGAACTACCAGAGGGAGCACGGCCTGGCCAGCGGTGCACTGACGCTGGAAACTCTCCACCATCTTGGCGTACTTGACCAAGGCGTTATTGATTCGGCCAGATGAAGTTAGAACTTATGACCAAGGTTGGGATAATCTCACTATTTGCAAAGAGTAGCGGGAAGGCCGAATCAATAATCCATCAAATGAATATGTTATTGATACGGCGCCGCGAAACCAACCGACCGCAGCTGTGCATCCAACTCATGTTGGATTCAAAAACTCTCTGTGCCGTATCAATAACGCCTCCCCAAGGTAACGATGCACACGCTCAGCCTGCTGTCACCGAATCACGACACCATCAAGTCGCGCAAAAACAACACCACATCCATATACCCCTACTCAATAAAATGTTTTAGGCTCGTATGCTGTTACCATTCATCATGATTAGCCAATTGATGTCTGATAGGCTCCATAGATATTTTCCCAAGGCTGTCCAATACTCAAGACGTCGATTCAACTCTGAATGAATGCGCCTCCGCTGAGGCCGTGCCCTCCGTCTTTATCTTTTTGCCAACGAGATGGTCACCCGATATGTCTGACAAACTGAGCCGACTAACCCTGGTTCAACTGATGCTTCCTCAGTTGTGGCTTGTGGTTTTCTTTGCGCTGGCCGTGTGGGGGGCGGGTATCCTCGTCCCGAATGAAGTCCGCGCAACCTGGCTTAGCACCCCCAACCTGGTGCTGGCCTTCGTGCTCTTTGAAGCCGTCTTACTGGCCGTTCAGACTTTGTTTTGGGCGGGACGATTTCGCCGTCTGGGCTCCGCCCTCAATACGATCGCACTCAAGCCCGATGAAGAGTTGGCCTTGCCCTGGCAGGACAACAAGGGCGAACTGGGCCATTTGTCGAGTGTGCTGAAGCGTTTTCGCTCCGCCATTCGCAGCAAGGATGCCATGACGCAAAATTGCAATGAAACGCGCCGCCAGCTGGAGCTCGAAACCGCCGCACGTCACGCTGTGGAAGAAGCTCACCAGCTTACCGAGGCATTGTTTACGGAGATCAACGTCGGGGTTTATTTTTGCACGCCCCAGGGAACCATCACCTCGGTCAACCCAGGCTTTACCCGCTTGCTGGGTCATACCGAGGCGCTATCGGTCGGGCGCAACTGGCAGGAAACGCTTCTACCCGATCAGGCCGAGCTTTATCAGCGCATCATGGGCGCTCTGGTATGCGATGGTCACTGGCAGGGAAACGCATCCCTGATTCGAGCCGACAGCAGCCTGGCGAGCACCTCGTTCTTTGCGCACGCCATCTTCGATGAGCAAAAGCGCATCAAACAGGTTCTGTGCATCGTACAGGACATCAGCGAGCAGAAAAAAGCAGAACAAACCCTGAACCAGCTCACGCAGTATGACCCCCTAACCGGACTGCTTAACCGCAACAGCTTCATGCAACGCTTCAATGCCGCCCTAGCCGGCATGGGCGCCGAGCACTCGCTTATCCTGCTGCATTTTGGCGTGGATCGCCTGAAAACCATTAACGATACCTTGGGACACGCCATGGGAGATCAGGTGCTGCGCACGCTCACCAAGCGGGTGCGCGCTATTCTGCGCGAAAACGACGTGTTCGCGCGCCTGTCCGGCGATGAGTTCGCCATCGTGTTGCCGGTCAGCTACGACCCTGCTCGCGCCGGCGCCATGGTGCCCAGCCTTGGCGAGAAAGTATTGAATGTTTTACGTCAGCCGGTGCCGCTCGACGAGGGCGAAATGCACATGAAGGTCACCGCCAGCCTGGGCGTCGCCATTGCGCCGCGCGACGGTGGGAACAGCGACGCGCTGATGCAGGCCGCCGATATGGCGCTGCACGGCGCCAAGCGCGCCGGGCGTGACCGCGCCCTGATTTACACTTCGGCACTCAGCCAAGAAGCTGCGTTGCGCTTTGATATTGAACAAGGGCTGCGCAAGGCCCTGGAGAAAAAGGAATTCGAGGTCTTCATGCAGCCCCTGGTCGAAGCAGGCTCCGCTGAGCTCAAAGGTTTCGAGTGTCTGTTGCGCTGGAAGCGCGATGGCTCACGTCCAGTTTCCCCCGCCGTATTTATCCCAATCGCCGAAGAAATCGGCATGATCGAACGTATTACCGAGTGGATTTTCGTTGAAGCCATGCCGCACCTAGCCATGTGGCGCCGGGCAACCCAGCGGGATCTGTTTATGTCGATCAACCTGAGTCCCAGGCATTTACTGCGCGATGACCTGGTCAGCAAACTGCGTGAAGCCGCGCGCAGTCAAAACGTCCCCCCCAGCGCCCTGGTGCTTGAAATCACGGAAGGCGGTCTGGTCGGCGGCCTGGATTTTGTGCGTGAACGCATCCAGCAACTGGTCATGCACGGCTTCCTGATCGCCATTGACGACTTCGGCACTGGCCAATCCACCCTGGGTATGCTCACTGAGCTACCGATTGACAAACTCAAGATTGACCAGAGCTTTGTCCGCAACCGCATTCCGGACGATCCGGATGCCGTCAAGGTGCTGGACGCCATGCTGGCGCTGACTCACGGATTGCAACTGCATGCGGTGGTTGAAGGTGTGGAAACCGTCGAACAAGCGCGCTTTATCCGCTCGCGCAATCCGCACGCCCTGCTGCAAGGTTATTACTTCGACCGCCCACAGGCGGCGATTGACTGGGATGCGCGCCTGATTCACGGACAGCTTCCTAAATTCGAAATTTAGCAGCTCGTCGAACGGACTAGGAGCTTATCGGACTTTAGGAGTCGCAGCGAAAATCTGCCCTCGTCCAGACGGATTTGCAGCCGATTTCCCTAAAGACCGACAGACTCCTAGACGAGTCGGCCACAAAAAAAAGCGCCTTATGGCGCTTAAATAAATGTTCACGGGCATCGCGTTCCTGCGATTTGGCGTCCCCCCCAACACAGGGTTAAGCCATTAGTAAGCGCACAGGCGCCAAAGTTCAATGCGCTTCGTCCCAATTTTTTCCGACACCCACCCCAACCACCAGGGGCACGGCCAGTTGTGCGGCGGATGCCATGCGCTGCTTCACAACATCAGCCAATGTAGCCGCGTGTTCGGCGGGTGTTTCAAACACCAGTTCATCGTGCACCTGCATCACCATGCGCGCTGGAAAGCCGCTCGTGTGCAACCAGCGGTCGATGTCAATCATGGCGCGTTTGATGATGTCTGCTGCCGTACCCTGCATCGGCGCATTGATGGCAATCCGCTCGGCCTGCTGGCGACGACGCGCATCACGCGCCTTGATGTCCGGCAATGACAAACGCCGCCCGAACATCGTTTCGGCATAGCCCAGTTCGCGTGCCTTGGCTCGCGCTTCGTCCATGTAGCGACGCACGCCGGGGTAACGCGCGAAATATAAATCGACATAGGCTTGCGCCTCGGCGCGCGGAATCGTCAATTGCCTTGCCAGCCCAAAGGCCGACATGCCATAAATCAGGCCAAAATTGATCGCCTTGGCCGCGCGGCGTTGCAGATCTGTCACCGCATCCAGCGTCACGCCAAAGACCTCGGCGGCAGTGGCACGGTGAATATCGCGCCCCTCGGCAAACGCCTTGAGCAAACCGGCATCCTGTGACAAATGCGCCATAATGCGCAACTCGATCTGCGAATAGTCGGCGGAAAGAATGACCTGCCCCTCGGGTGCGGTAAACGCCTGGCGAATGCGACGTCCTTCTTCGCTACGCGCCGGGATGTTTTGCAAATTAGGCTCGGTGGACGATATGCGTCCAGTCGAAGCCACAGCCTGCTGATACATGGTATGCACCCGCCCGGTATGCGGATTGATCGCCTGCGGCAGCTTGTCAGCATAGGTGCTCTTGAGCTTGGTCAGCATACGGTGCTCAAGAATCACGCGCGGCAATTCATGCTGCTCGGCAAGCTGCTCCAGCACCTCCTCATTGGTGGACGGCTGGCCGGTGGGGGTTTTATTCAACACTGGCAGCCCCAAGCGCTCGAACAGAATCTCCTGCAACTGCTTGGGCGAAGCCAAATTAAATGCGCCTCCTGCCAGTTCATGCGCCTGCTTTTCCAGCGCCATCATGCGCATGGACAACTCGTGACTGACCCGCCTGAGCAAGGGCACATCAATCTGCACCCCGTGACGCTCGATGCGCATCAATACCGGCAACAAGGGCATTTCAATGGTCTCGTACACTGTGCGCAAACCCGTCATGGCCTGCATACGCGGCCAGAGCACCTGATGCAGGCGCAGCGCGATATCGGCATCTTCGGCAGCGTACTTGGTTGCGCTTTCGATGCTTACGGCGGCAAAGGGAATCTGCTTCGCCCCTTTGCCCGCCACCTGTTCAAACGTGATGTTTTCGTGGTCAAGATGACGACGTGCCAGAGTGTCCAGATCATGCCGATTCTGTCCTGCGTCCAGAATGTAGGACTCCAGCAGGGTGTCGTGCGCAATGCCGCGCAAAGTGATGCCATGATTCGCCAGCACATGGGCATCGTACTTCAGGTTTTGTCCGACCTTGGCGTATTGCTCGCCCTCAAGCCAAGGGCGCAGGCGCGCCAGCACAGCATCCCGATCCAGTTGCTCGGGTGCGCCGGGATAACTGTGCGTTAGCGGGATATAAACCGCTTCGCACGCCTGCACAGACAAGGAAATACCTACGATTTCCGCCTGCATGGGGTCAAGACTGGTGGTTTCGGTATCAAAGGCCGTCAATTCGGCAGCTTCAATGCGTTGGAGCCAGTTAGACAAGGTCGCTTCGTCCAGAATGGCTTGATAATCCAAAGCGGAAGATGGCAGGGGTGTTGTAGGTGCGAATTGATTCGCACTCAATGGCTCGGATATTGACGCGCTGGGCTGCTGTGCGAATGAATTCGCACCTACAAAAGAAGCCTGCTGAGCCTGCCAAGTCTTGAGATGCCGCTGCAATTCATACGTTTCCGCCAGTGCAATCAAGGCAGGCAAATCCGGAGGCTGCGCTGTCAAAGCATCTAAATCCAGCGGCAAGACTACATCCGTCTTCACTGTCACCAACACACGCGAGAGCGGCAAATGCGCCAATGCCTCACGCAGATTCTCACCCGCCTTGCCCTTCATGTCGGGAGCCGCTGCCATCACCCCATCAAGTGAACCGTATTCCTGCAACCACTTCAATGCCGTCTTCGGCCCGCAGCCCTTGACCCCCGGCACGTTGTCACTGGCATCGCCCACGAGCGTCAGATAATCCACGATGCGCTCAGGCGGCACGCCGAATTTTTCTGCCACGCCAGCGGGGTCAAGGCGCGTATTTTTCATCGTATCAATCAGGGTTACCCCCGGCGCAGAGAGCTGCGCCAGATCCTTGTCACCGGTTGAAATGAGCACCGACATTCCACGAGCTTGCGCCTGATGGGTCAAGGTGGCGATGACGTCATCGGCCTCCACGCCCTCAATAATCAGCAGGGGCAGCCCCATGGCGGCAATCGCCTGATGCAGCGGCGCAATCTGCACGCGCAACTCATCCGGCATGGGCGGACGATGCGCCTTGTAATCCACGAACAGTTCATCTCGAAACGTCCTGCCGGGCGCATCGAAGATCACCGCCACATGGCTTGGGCGCTCCTCCAGCATCTGTTTCTGGATCATAGCCAGCACGCCATGCAGCGCCCCGGTCGGCGTGCCCTCACGGGTGGTCAGCGGCGGCAGCGCGTGAAAGGCGCGAAACAGATACGACGAGCCATCCACCAAAAGCAGGGCGGGTTTAACATGAGACATAGATAAAGCAACCTTTCGACAATTTGAGTCGCATGTTACCTTCTTGCGACTTCTTTTTTGCCATCGCGCCCATGCCGAACTCCAGCTCACCGCGCATCCCGCGCCCGCCCAAAGACTCCAACGCCCTGGCGCGTGAATCCTGGAAGGTGTTTCAGATCATGGCTGAATTCGTCAACGGCTTTGAAACCCTCTCCAGCATCGAACCCTCCGTCAGCATTTTCGGCTCAGCACGCTTCAAGGAAGACAACGCTTACTATGCGCTCACTGTGGACATCGCACGCAAGCTTTCCGACGCAGGCTTTGCCGTGGTCAGCGGTGGCGGACCGGGCATTATGGAGGCTGCCAACAAGGGCGCGAAGGCCGGGCGTGCACCCAGCGTCGGCCTGAACATCAAGCTGCCCCACGAGCAGCACGACAACCGTTTTCAGGACATTTCACTGCATTTTCAGCACTTTTTCTCGCGCAAAGTCATGTTTGTCAAATACGCCTCGGCGTACGTCGTACTGCCCGGCGGCTTTGGCACGCTGGATGAGCTGGCGGAAATTTTGACCCTGATCCAGACCGGCAAATCGCGCCGCATCCCCATTATCCTGGTTGGCAGCCCGTTCTGGGACGGCCTGGTGGCCTGGTTCCGTCATGCCCTGCTCGGACATGGCGCGATCAACGCCGACGATCTGGAACTATTTCAGATCGTCGATGATGCGCAAGCCGTGCTTGATGCTATTTTTGCTTTTTATCAAAACCGCAGTGTCGCCCCCTCACCCGAAGAGCAACGCATGTTGCTGGAGCTTTAATCATGTTGCGCCCCCCTCTCGCCCTTTCCTTTGCACTCATCATGCTCACCCTGTCCGGCAATAGCGTCTGCGCCATGGATGACGCCCCGCCGCCCGCCTCAGGCAAAGCAACAGCTCAAGACGGCGCGAACCGTGCTGAACCTGCACTCGCCGCGCCGCAGACCGACATCCCCGAACCGGAAGTCAATATTCGCGAAGAGCCGACCCAGACCATCGAAGAATTCCGCAGCCAAGGCCGCCCCTACATGATTCGCGTCACCCCGCGCGGCGGTCTGCCGCCCTACTACATGGTGGATAACGACGGCGACGGCACCCTGGAAACCCGCGTCAACAGCCCAAGCAATCCGCCGCCCACGCCGCGCTGGGTCTTATTCCGCTGGTAACAGGCTACTGAAATACTCATTTCAGCAGCCTGTTATGGCTGGACATGGATGTCCTGCACGCCAATCTATCACGCAAGTGATTGATTGGTCGCTACCGAATCCGGGCGTGAACGCGAAGCTGGCGCAAGCCCACCGGATTCGGTAGGGCTGAAAAACTCATGGATGAGTTTTTCAGCACTCTGGTAATCCATTCCCATCGCATCACACAGGCTTTTTATGTCGGTTTACACTCGCGTCGAGCGCCCACAGCTCGAAGCCTTTCTGCAAACATTTAACGCTGGCGAGCTCATCGAGTTTGTCGGCATCAGCGCTGGCATCGAAAACACCAATTATTTCGTCACCACGGCCAAAAATCGCTTTGTCCTGACCCTGTTTGAACAACTGGGCACCGATGAACTGCCATTTTTTCTCAGGCTCATGGCGCACCAGGCTGAACAGGGCGTGCCCACCGCCCACCCGCTCGCCAACAGCCAGGGCGAGTACCTCGACACCCTGTGCGGCAAGCCCGCCGCCCTGGTGCAACGCCTGAACGGACGAACACTCGATCACCCCGAACCGCCCCACTGCGCGGCGATTGGTCACGCACTGGCACAGTTTCACCTAGCCGGACAAAGCTACCCCGCAGAGCGCAGCAACCCGCGCGGCCCGCACTGGTGGCGCGAGGCTGCCGCGCGCGTGCACGATCACCTGGATAAGGCGTCTGCCGTGCGCCTGGATGCCGAGATCAACTTCCAGTTCAGTCACCGCTTTGACGCCCTGCCGCGCGGCATCATCCACGCCGACCTGTTCCGCGACAACGCCCTGTTTGAAGGCGAAACCCTGAGCGGCATCATCGACCTGTACTACGCCTGCACCGACGCCCTGCTCTTCGATGTGGCCGTCACCGTCAACGACTGGTGCGTGACCGAGGCGCGCGAACTGGATGACGCGCGCTGCCAGGCGCTGCTTGAATCCTACGCCGCCGTCCGCCCGTTCAGCGCTGCCGAACGCGCCGCCTGGCCGATGATGCTGCGCGCAGCGGCGTTGCGCTTCTGGCTTTCGCGCCTGCTTGACCTGCATTTCCCACGTTCAGGCGAGCTGACTCACACCAAGGATCCGGATGCCTTCGCCCGCCTGCTGGCGAGCCACACGCGCCACGCCCAAGCGTTGCCTGCATGAGCCACGGACACTGACCATGCGTATAGGCTCATTCCAACTGGATGCCCCGCTCGCCCTCGCGCCGATGGCCGGCGTGACGGATCGCCCCTTTCGTCACCTGTGCAAACACTTTGGCGCGGGGCTGGCGGTGGGCGAAATGTCTTCCAGCAATCCGCAGCTGCGCCATACGCGCACCAGCCACCGCCGCCTGCCGCATGAAGACGAGCCCGAGCCGCGCACCATCCAGATCGTCGGCAACGACCCGGCCAATATGGCTGAAGCCGCACGGCATGGCGTAGCGCACGGCGCGCAAATCGTCGATATCAACATGGGCTGCCCGGCAAAAAAAATCTGCCAGAAAGCTGCGGGTTCGGCACTGCTCGGCGATACCGGACATGTCGGACGCATTCTCGATGCCGTCGTCGCCGCGGTAGATGTACCTGTCACACTTAAAATCCGCACCGGCCTCGACCCCAGGCAACGCAACGCCGTACAGATCGCGCGCATTGCCCAATCCGCCGGTATTCAGGCGCTGGCGATCCACGGGCGCACCCGTGCCGACATGTTTCGCGGCGAAGCTGAGTACGACAGTATCCGCGCCGTGCGCGAAGCCGTGGACATCCCTCTGTGGGCGAACGGCGATATCGACACCCCCGCCAAAGCACGTGAGGTGATGGATTACACTGGCGCCCACGGCATCATGCTCGGGCGCGCAGCCTTGGGGCGACCCTGGTTATTCGCCCGGATGCGCGCCATCCTTGCCGGACAGCCTGCCCCGAACGAGCCCAGCCTGGCTGAAAAACATCAACTCATCCGCCAGCACATCCACGCCTTGCACGAGCTTTACGGTGAACACCTCGGCGTACGCGTCGCGCGCAAGCACCTCGGCTGGTATTGCGCCCACCTGCCCAACGGCGCTACCCTGCGCGCCCCGTTTGTACTGGCCGAGGATGCCCGCACGCAATTCGACCTGCTCGACGGCTATTTCATCTCTCTGCCAAGCGCCCCGCAGCCCCAGGAGAAAAACGCATGACTTCACACCGCCCCCTGCATGAAACAGTACGCAGCGCACTAGAGGAGTACATTCTTACTCTGGATGGCGATGATCCCACCGATCTGTACGCCATGGTGATGCGTGAAGTCGAGCGCCCGCTACTCGAATGCGCCCTGCGTCATTGCGCAGGCAACCAGACTCGCACAGCGCAATGCCTGGGGCTCAACCGGGGCACCCTGCGCAAAAAACTGCGCGAACACAACCTGACCCCAAACCTGCCCCCAGAGGGCGAAGAAGGGGCTTGACCTGAAGAAAAAGCTGCGGCATAACACGCGCCACGTAAACCCCACTGACCGCGTGAGACAGCCATGAGCGAAGCCAAATCCATTGAAGACCTGGACGATACCCTCGTCCCCGCACCAGATGCAAACGATCTGCCGGAGGAAAGCGGCAAGGCTGTCATCGATAAAGACACTCGCCGCCGTCTGGAAGATGCACTGGAAGAGCGGCGACTGAAAAAAGCCATCGAAGACGATTACCTGAGTTGAACAACAGCGCACAGAGCCGCTTTTTTATCCTGCTGGCAAGCCTGTTCGGCGGTCTTGGCGTCGCCTTGGGTGCACTGGGCGCGCACAGCCTGAAGCCGCTGGTCGAGCCTCGTCTGCTTGAAGTCTTCAACACCGCCGTGCTCTACCAGCTCATCCACGCACTCGCCCTTCTGGCGCTCGCGATCTGGATGCGCCAGGAAAGCGCCCCGCACAAAATGCTGGGACGCGCTGCCTGGGCGTGGATCGTCGGCATCCTGCTGTTTAGCGGCAGCCTGTACGCCTATGTGCTCACCTACACACTGGCCGGAGTGCGTGTCTTTGCTTTGATGACCCCAGTCGGCGGCGTGTCTTTCATTCTTGGCTGGATGGGGCTGTTCTGGGCTGCGTGGAAAACCCCGGCGCCGAGACCATAAAAACCCGCTCAAGGCCTCAATCAACGGATGCAGCACAAACGACAAACCGCCTCAAAAGGCTCACATGGTGCATCCATGTTGTGCTTTTTGAGGCGGTTTTTTTGCGCCGCGATGCGCTGCTCAGTGAGACTTCGGACAGGCTCTAACAGACGCCATCCCCGCGCCTGGCAAGACCGGGACATGGGAATTCCCCCGCACGCCAATCAAACACGCCAGGTGATTGACTAGCGCCTAGCGGTTCCAGGCGCGTATCGGACTCAGCAAAGCCCAAAAAACCATCCTTGAGTTTTTTAGCCCCGTCGCTCAAGGCCAAGCCGCCTTGCGCGACAGCGCTTTTGAGCACATCACATCTTCATCACTGACGAGGCCATACCAGGCTGCTCCAGAGCCGCCGCCCCCTCGTCAGGCACATCAAACACATCCTTGTAGCTGACGTACATTGCCGCAAACAGCACCGGCATCAGCAACAACCACCCCAGCAGCAGCGGGATCGAGGCCACGATCCCCAGCACGAATATGAGCAATCCGAACACCAGCACCGGCAGCCAGTTAGCCAGAACGGCCTTGAAACTCAGCTTCATGGCCTCGATCGGCACCAGCCCTGCAAACAGTACCAACGGCGCAGCAAACCACATCGCCATGCTATACACCACGACCAGCAGCATAATCAACAGCATCCCGCCCATGCCCATCCCCATCATGCCGGAAGCCAAGGCCATTTCGGCCTCCGCGCTGCCCGCACCCTCGCTCATGGACAAACCTTTCATGGCATCGCCCAGCATCGCCATCAACACCAGCGCCACCAGAATGCTGAACACGATCGCCATGGCTCCCAGTGTCAGCAGCGGCCCACGGGTACGTTCGCCCATCAGGGGCTGGAACAGCAGGTTCACATCCACCGTCTTCCCCTCATCCGCATAGCGCGCGGCCAGAAACATCCCCGCCACCAGCCCCGGTGAAATCAGCGCCGCCACCAACCCACCCAGAAAAGGTATCAGCTGCAACACGATTTCCAGCACCAGATAAATCACCACCAGCAACACCCAGATTCCCAGCTGCCCCTTGACCAGGCTCCAGCCATGCCCCATCCAGCCTAGGCCGCGCCCGGCGCCCAACGTTTTGAACTCCATCAACTCACTCCTGTTTTAATCAATATCCTCGAAACTATAGCCAAGCTTCAGGCTTTGCGCTTGAGCAATATCATGACTTCACCATGCGCGGTATGCGGAAACATATCGAACATCTGCGCGCGCACGGACGCAAAACCCGGCATACGCGCCAAATCCTGCGCCAGACTGTGCGGATTGCAGCTCGAATACAGCACCCAGCGCGCCGCGGACTGCTCCAGCCACGCGCATAATTCCGCCCCCAGCCCGCGACGCGGCGGATTGACCACCACCAGCTCCGGCGCATCATGTCTGCCGAGCGCAAACGCATCCGCCGTCAGCGCCTGGAAGTGCACATTGGGCAGCGCAAGCTCTTTCGCCGTCTGTTGCGCCGAAGCAATCGCCTCTGTGCTCACTTCAATGCCCGTCACCTGTCCGCGCACCACGGGGGCAAGATGCAGCGCAAAACCGCCCACGCCGCAAAACAAATCCCAGGCGCTTGCGGGCGCAAGCTCGGCTGCCCAATCGCGCGCGGTGCGATACAGCGCCGCCGCCGCCTGGGTATTGGTCTGGAAGAAGCTGCGTGGACGCAGATGCAGGTTCATGCCGTTGAGCTGCATGGTCAGGCTGGCGCGCGGGCTGAGGATAATCTCCTCATCCCCCTCCAGAATAGCCTGATGCACCGGCTGCAGATTGACCGACACCACCGCCAATCCGGGCAGCGCTGCATACAATACCGGCAAATGCGTCTGCAACGCCGCCAAGGACTGCCGCGAGCGCAGAACAAAACGCACGCCAAGCTCACCGCTATGCTCCGCATGGGTAAGCAGCACAAACTTGAGCTCACCGCGCCGGACTGCCACGTCGTAAGGCTCCAGCCCTGCCCGCGAAATAAACTCACCAATAGGCGAAAAAGCCGCCTGCAAGGCCTGCGGATATAAAGGACAGGCCGTTAAATCCACCGCCTGCCCTTGCGCATCCGTAATCCCCAACACCGGCTGCGCCGCCGAACCGCCAACCACCATTTTCGCCTTATTGCGAAAACCGGCCTCGGCACTCGGTACAGGTGCTTCCCACAAGTCCGCCGCGATCGACGGCAGCGCAGCGCAGCAGGCAGACCGCTTGTCCGCAATCTGCTGTGCGTAAGACCTCTCGATCCACGTACACGAACGGCAAAGCCCGGCCTGAAAATAGGTGCAGTCCATGACTCTAAACCTTGACCGTATGGGCGCTTTCGATGCGCTGACGCAAATCATCCGGCGCGATAAACACAAAGGCACGCCCGCGCTTGGTTTGCTCCAACAGTCCGAGCTCCGCCAAACCCAGCAAGTCGGAACGCGCGGTGGCATAGGACACGCCTTGCGAGCGCTGGTGTGCCTCAATCACATAATCGAATCCCGGTTGCTTCAGAGCATGGGTCAGTAGCGTGATTTGGCGCTGATTGAGCTTGCCGCGCAAGGTCGGCGAGGTCTGCAATAAACGCGCCGTACCGCGCTGCTCGGCACCCTTGCGCGCCAAATAGTCGTGCAACGCGGCAATCGCCTGACGAATCACCCTGAGCTGGTGAATCAAAAAATAAGTCGTGTCATTGTCATCGGTTTCCACATGCAAATACGCAAGTGAGTACTGTTTGGGCGCCTGTTTGATGATGCGTGAAATCGAGAGGTATTCCATCAACCAATAACCTTGCCGCGCCATGCTCCAATAGAACAGCGCGCGCGCGGTACGCCCATTGCCATCGGTAAACGGGTGATCGTAGGCAATCATGAAATGCAGCAGAATTGAGCGCACCACCGGATGCACAAAAGGCTGATTTTCCCCCGCTTGCCCGCCTTCACCGCCGTTGGCAAAGGCACACAAACGCTCAAGCCGCTCGGCCAGGGACGCGGCCAACGGCGGCTCGTGCAGCACCGTGCCATCGCGGTTATCCACCACCCGCACATCATCACGCTGACGCAATCGGCCGGCATCGGCAGGCTCATCCAGCGTGCCGTGCGTCACGCGCTGGTGCAGCTCCAGCACCAGCTCCGGGGTTAATGGACGATCCTTGATGGAGCGAATCCAGTCCATGGCCTGATAGTTATTGAAGATCATTCTTTCGCTGTGATCTCTAGGCTGTCGCCCTGCGCGCAGCATCTCCTCCGCAATCAAGCGCGTGGTGGATGCACCCTCCAACTGGCTGGAGGTCACCGCCTCCTCGATCAGGGAGTTGAAAATGTAATCATCCCGATCCGCCGGATTGACCACATTGCCGGGCAGGCTCACCCGCCCAGCGGCATCTTGGTCGATATGATGCAAATCGCGCAGCACCGGCTCGGGCATGGCGACGTACATCGGCTGGTTGTACTTATCGAGCAAGGGCAACGGCTTGAGCAAGCCCTGGCGCGCCATACGCACCGCAAGCCACCACGTTTCATGCTGCACACCTTCAGGTGTCGGGCGATGACGCAACTCATCCCAGTGCATGTAATCTCCATGCACGAGGCCCCCCTCCTGTGCGCGCATGGCATGAACCAGCGCGGCAGGCGGGGTATGGGTGAGCAGGTCTACCAAGTTGGGGGGAGAGAGAGGGAGTTTCACGCCTGCACGCCATCAACTATTGATTTAATATTTATTGATACCTGATTCGCATGATGCGAAAGCCTTACACCCAAGTCAATATAGTATTAATTCATATTAAGTTGATAGTTAACCATGCCGTGCTGTGTACTCAACGCGTGCAACTCGCCTCAAAACGCTGCACAAGACCACCGTCTTCCGTGAAATAAGCCAAGCCTGATAAGCCTTTGGAAGCAGAGTTTTTACGCAGACTCATAAAAGCCGGACGCAGGTTTAATTCAGGTGGAAATTCCAGTGCCATGACCAACTCATTGCCACCCGCGCCCGTGACATGAGCCAAGGCTTGTCCGCGCGTTTTCATCAGATCGCAGGGTTCATCTCCCCAACAAAAGCCGCGCTCGGCTGCCCAATCCACCTCCGCCGTGGGTGCGCCCGCATCATGAATGATCGCAAGATACATCATGCGCGTAGCTCCCAAAGTGCGTGCATTGGGCAAGTCACTGCGAAAAAGCTCACAGTTAAGTTGCCACACACCTGCAGGAACCGTTTGAGCCTGCTCTCTCGCCGACATGCCCATGCCCGCCTTTTCCAGAGCCCAACTTGGCGTGATTGGCAGCAGCATTCCTGGTACAAGCACAAGCCATAACCATTGCATCATTTGGCTTTCTCTTGCACACGCACTCTGGCTATCCCTTCAGCCTGCCAGCGAATCTCGCAACCTGCCTCGGGAATGCAGAAAAAATTCTGCATCTCCAGATGCACCGAGGCACACGCGCCCGTCACTTCGTTGGGCAGTGTCGATTTCTTCGATGAGAGCGGCTGGATTGTGCCGATATTCACCACCGTATTATTCACAGGCAGCGCCTTGCCTTGGGCATCCAGCGCAGTAAAGCCTGTGATATTGACAGTGCGAAATACCGGGTCCTTGTTTTGCGCCGTAAATTCAAGCTGGCAGTACGACGGATCCACAGGACTGGGAGCACCCCTGACTTGCACAACCACCTCAGCTTGCGCTTGCGCAGCGCACAAGATCGGAAGAGCGTCGTGTAGGGAAAGAGTGTAGATCTCGGTGGTC
>CALKWL010000011.1 GCA_938004235.1 uncultured Gammaproteobacteria bacterium | reverse complement strand
ACCACCGAGATCTACACTCTTTCCCTACACGACGCTCTTCCGATCTCGAGCTGAGCCTCTCGCGCAGGTTTCGCCGATGGCTGTCCCCTCTCCCCGACCCTCCCCCACCAGGGGGGAGGGGGAAAGAGGTGCCACCTTTGAAGTCGTGCGCAATGGATCTGCTCCCTCTCCCCTCGCGGGAGAGGGCTGGGGAGAGGGGGTTGTTCGGGGTGACACTCAAGCCCTGTTGAACAGCCTGAATGCGCGCTTCTCACTCGAAAAGTCCGGCCTGCACCTGCAACACCTTCAACTTGAGGGGATCGCAGGTCAGGCGGGCTCAAGTATTCATCTAAACGGCGACTGGGGTATGCAGCCGAAAGATGCGCTAACCGTCGCACTGGTCTGGACGATGCCGCTGCGTCTTGCGGATGGCGGGTGGCTGCCTCTGGCCGGCGAGGGGCAGATCACGGGGACGCTGGAAGCGCTGAGTCTAAAGCACACGCTGACGCAACCGTTTGCCGCACGGCTTGAGGCCGATGTTCAGCCCATGGACGTGGGCTTGCCCTGGTCGGCGACGTTCCATGTGGAACCGCTGCGTCTGGCTGAGCAGACTGCGCTGGCGCACTTTTTGCCGCCTGAGCTAGTGCTGCGTATGGGGACGCTGGCATTGCAGCTCGCGGCGCAGGGGACGCAAAGCGTGGCGATGCTGGAACGCCTGGAGCTGAATCAGGACAGCGCGCGCTTGCGCATGAGCGGACAGGTCGGTTGGGCGGAGGGACTGCATTGGAATGTGGCGGCACAGGCCGAGGGCGTGCGCCCGGAGCTGTTGGCGCCGGACTGGACGGGCGAGCTGGCGCTGGCGGCGCAGAGCGTGGGCAGTTTGCAGGACGGCAAGCCCGTCGGCGTGCTCAAGCTCGAGCGTTTGCACGGGCAGCTGCGCGGTTATCCGCTCGAAGCCAGCCTGAGTGCCGAGATCAAAAGCTGGGCATCCGGCCTGCCGCAGCTTGCGCTAGAAACACTGCGCCTGCGTTCCGGGGCGAGCACGCTGGAAGCCAGGGGGGCGATCGGCGAGCGCCTTGAGCTGACGGGCACGCTGGACTCCGGCAACCTGGCCGAGTTTGTGCCGCAGGCCAGCGGGCGGGCGCAGGCGAGTTTTGCGGTGGGAGGCTCCCTGGCCGCGCCCAGCCTCAAGACCGAGGTGCAAGGCGAGAATCTGGCCTGGCAGGAGATGCGTCTGGCCGCGCTCGATCTGAATGCCGAGGGCGGTTTGCGGCCTGATGCGCCGATGAATCTTCAGCTTGAAGCCAGGGGGCTGAGCCAGGGCGACAAGGCGCTGCTGGAGTCGCTGAATGTGGATGTGCGCGGACAGGCGCGCGCGCATGATTTGCGGGTGGAGCTGGTGCAAGGGGGGGGGGCTACAGCAGCTCGTAGGAGCGAACCTTGGGTCGCGAAGGAGGCGAAGCCGACTCAGCAGGGTGCAGGGGGTGCACAAGCCAGAGCTAGCGCGAGCGCCTCCCCCCTCTCCCCCAGCCCCTCTCCCGCAAGGGGAGAGGGGCGAAAAACCGGGTTGCGTTTGAATCTTCAAGCGCAAGGCGCGTGGGATGGCGCACTGGAGCGCCTGAACATCCAGAGCGCCTCACTGGATAACACGCCGACCGGCTCATGGGTGAGCACCCAGCCAGTGGAGTTGGCTGCGGGCGCCGATCAGTTCACCCTGCCGTCATGGTGCGGGCTGTTGACCACGCCGCCGGGCAAGGCCACCGTCTGCGTGCAAGGGCAGTGGCGCGCGGGCAAGGAGGGCGCATCGGCGCGTCTGGATTTGAGCGATTTCAATCTCTCCGGGCTGGATGCCATGCTTGAAGGCAAGCCGGTGCAGTTGCGCGGCGTGCTGGGCGGGTTCGTTGCCGTGGATGCGCCGCAGGGCGCGCCGCTGCGCGTGCGTGCGGAGGTCGATGGTGAGAACGTGGTGGCGCGGGTGCAGACCGGTTTGCCGAATCAGCTGCTCAAGGGCGTGCCGGAGTGGCGCGAGATTGCGCTGGATGCGACGCACCTGGAGGCCGGGTTTGGCGGCGGTGTGGGACGATTGGCGGCGAATGTGGGGATTGATGACGCGAACCGTGTCGAAATTCAACTCAATTTGCCGGGTTTGAATCTGGATGACGGCGTGCCGCCCGCGCAGCCCGTGCAGGGTTTTGTCGATTTGCGCTTTGAGGATAACGCCCTGCTGGCGGGCTTTTTGCCCATGCTCAAGGAGCCTGGCGGACGCCTGGCCGGACGGCTGCTGATTGCGGGAACGCTGGATGAGCCCAAGGTGAGCGGCGGGGTGCAGGTGGTGGATGGGCGCATGGTGCTGCCTGATCTTGGCGTGCGCGTGACTGAGGGGCGGGTGCTGCTGCGCGCTTACGCGGCAGATTATCTGACGCTGGAAGGTTCGGCCTTGCTCGGCGCAGGCCGGGCACAGCTTACCGGGCGCATTGATCTGGCGGATTTCCCCAAGTGGCAGGCGCGTCTGCATGTGGGTGGCGAAAATCTGACGGTCATGCGTCTGCCCAACGCCAGCGTGCAGGCTTCGCCGGATTTGACTCTGAATCTTTCGCCGGGCGTGCACCGGGTCAGCGGGCAGGTGGTGGTGCCGCAGGCGCTGTTCGATGTGGGCGGCTTCGGCGCGGGCGCGGTGCGACGCTCCAATGATGTGCGCGTGCTGGGCGAGGAAGCGCCGGAACCGTCAGGGGTGATCGAGGCCGACGTGCTGCTGGTGCTGGGTGAGCATGTGCGCATTGAAGGGCTGGGCTTCAAGGGGCGCGTGCAGGGGCAGGTGCGTGTGCTGGATCAGCCGGGCCAGGCTGCGCCGCTGGCGCAGGGCGAGCTGAGCGTGGTGGATGCACGCTACCGCGCCTACGGTCAGGATCTGACTATTGAGCAGGGACGTTTGCTGTTCGCCAATTCGCCGCTGTCCAATCCAGGGCTGGACATTCGCGCGGTGCGTCGGCAAACCCAGGACGATGTGGTGGTGGGGCTGCATATTACCGGGCGGGCGAGCGCGCCGCGAATCACGCTGTTCTCGCAGCCCTCCTTGCCGCAGTCGGAGATGCTGTCCTACCTGGTGAGCGGGCGTTCGTCGAAAACCGGCAGCGGTGCGAGTACGCAAACCATGTTGCAGATTGCTCAGGCCGCTGGTCTCATGGCGGCGAGTGACCTGGCCGAAGGTTCGGTGGCGCGTGATCTTGGGCTGGATGAGCTGGGTTTCGAGACGGCGCTGGGCACGAACGATCTGAGTCTGGCGATCGGCAAGTATCTGACGCCGCGCATTTATCTGCGCTATCTGCAAGGGCTGGGCAATGGTGTGCAGGATTTGGTCATGACCTATGACTGGACGCGCGCCATCCAGGTGCGCGGTCAAGTCGGCACGCGCGCCAGCGGGCTGGATGTTTTTTATCGGTTTGAGAGGTAGGGTGAAAGTTATGAATCATTTGCAGCTGGCGGCGTTGTTGCGCACCTCCGCCCTGGAAGAAATCCTGCCGCGTTATCGCAAGGTGACGGGGCATTTGAAGGCGGATGGTTCGTGGTTGACCGAGGCGGATACGGCGATGCAAAACCGGGTGCAGCGCGATCTGGCGGCGTTGTGGCCGGAAATACCGTTTCTGGGCGAGGAAATGAGCGTAAGCGAGCAGCAGTGCCTGATGCAGCAGGCGGATACCGGCTTGTGGGTGCTTGATCCGGTTGACGGTACGAGCAATTTTTCCGCCGGTGTGCCGCTGTTTGGCCCGTCGCTGGCGCTGATTCGCGGCGGACAGGTGGTGCTGGGCGTGGTGATGGATGTGATGCGCGATGAGGTATTTAGCGCGGCGCGTGGTGCAGGCGCATGGCTGAACGGCGAGCGCATGGCGCCGGTGGTGCACGATATTCCGTTGAACAAGACGCTGGCCTGTATTGATTTCAAGCGCCTGAACCCTGCGCTTGCCGCGCGCCTGGTGTGTGAGCCGCCTTACAGTTCGCAGCGCTCGATTGGTTCGGTGGCGCTGGACTGGTGCTGGGTCGCCGCCGGGCGTTTTCATGTGTACCTGCATGGCAAACAGGGCTTGTGGGATTTTGCCGCCGGGCATCTGATTCTTGAAGAGGTCGGCGGGCATAGTTGCACGCTCGACGGCGAGGCGGTGTTCAACAACACGCTGGAGAAGCGATCGGCAGTGTGTGCGGGCGATGCGCGATTATTTGCAGAATGGTGTAAGGCGCTGGCTTAAACACGTACAATCCGGCTCATTTACCCTGTGCACCATTCTGACGGAGTTGCTATGTCTGCTGATTCATCCCGCCGTAGTTTTCTTGCTGCGCTCGCCAGTTTGCCGCTGATGGGCATGTTGACCCCCGAAGCGTTGGCGGAGGCTCAATCCGCCGGGCTGAGCTTTGGCGAGGCCAAGCCGTTTGATTTCGACATGCTGCGCAAAATGGCTAAGGAGATGGCTGACAAGCCGTACAAGGAGCCGCCGCGCCCGAATCCCGAGGCGATCAGCAAAATCAATTACGATGAGCAGGGGCGCATCAAATTCAATTACGACCTGGCCTTGTGGCGCAACGGCCCCTCGGCCTATCCGGTGACTTTCCGCCCGGTCGGTACCTATTTCCCCAAGACGGTGCGCATGTTTGCCGTGGAGTCCGGGCAGGCGCGTGAAATCGTTTACCGCCCGGACTATTTCAGCTTCGGCCCGGCCAGTCCGATGAATCAGCTCGCACCCACCGACTCGGCCATTGCCGGCTTCTGGTTGATGGAGTCGCGCAATCATGGCGATTGGACCAAGAAGGAGCCATGGGCGACCTTCCAGGGCGGTGCGTATTTCCGCGCGGTGGGTGAGCTGGGGCAGGTGGGCATGTCGGCACGCGGTATTGCGCTGAACGTCGGCGGCAGCGAGCCGGAGGAGTTCCCTGATTTCCGCTCCTTCTGGATCGAGCCTGCGCTCAAGGATGGCGATCCGGTCATGGTGTATGCCTTGCTGGATGGCCCCTCGGTGACTGGTGCCTTCCGTTTCGCCATTTCCCGCACCAAGGGCGTGGTGATGGATATCGAGAACCACATCTTCATGCGCCGTGCGGTGGAGCGTTTGGGCATTGCGCCGCTGACCTCGATGTTCTGGTACGCAGAATATCCGGCAGCGCATTCGCACGACTGGCGTCCCGAGGTGCATGATTCGGACACGCTGGTGATGTGGACGGGCACGGGCGAGCGCATTGCGCGCCCGTTGAACAACCCGAACCGTATCATCGCCTCGTCGTTTATGGACAACAATCCCAAGGGCTTTGGCCTGTCGCAGCGTGATCGCAATTACGATCACTATCTGGATGGCGTGAGCTATGACCGCCGTCCGAGCGTGTGGGTGGAAACCCAGGGCGAGTGGGGCAAGGGTCGGGTGCAGTTGATCGAGATTCCGACCGACGATGAGGTGTACGACAACATCGGCGTGTTCTGGGTGCCGGAAAAGCCTGCTGCAAGCGGAGCGAGTTTCAGCTTCAAGTACCGCCTGCACTGGTTGGCGAACCAGCCCGACTTCCCGGTGAGTCTGGCGCGTGCGGTGGCCTTGCGCGTCGGGCGTGGCGGCGAGCCGGGCAAGGAGCATCCGGCCAACACCAAGAAATTCGTCATCGAATGGGATGGCGAAGTGCTGAAAAATATTCCATGGGGCGTGCGTCCGAAGGTGGTGGTGACGGCTTCACGCGGCAAGCTGTCGCTGATGCGTACCGAGCCGATCTGGTACACCCCGCGCTGGCGTTCGGAGTTCGACCTTGCCGCCGATGGCGGTGAGCCGATTGAGCTGCGCGCCTTCCTGGAGATTGATGGCAAACCATTGACCGAAACATGGTTGTATCAATACCAGCCGTAAGGGTTATTGCTCCCTCCCCCTTGACGGGGTACGGAGTCAATTGCTTTCAGTGAGATCACAAACCTAGTCCAAGCCCGCCGCTGCGGGCTTCATTTTTCGGCTTTTATGCCGGTTTTAATTTTTTAGGGGTGACTTCCATGTCCTTAATCCCGCGCCTTTTTCCTGAAGAGCCTGCTGCACCCCGCCCCGCAAAACAGGTTGCGCGCAATGCCATGCAGGCACGCTACCACCACTTCGCCCTCGCGGTGGAGATTTTGCAGGAGATCGCGCAAGGCACCGTGCCCGCCGATCAGGTGCTGTATCACCAGTTCCGCAAGCGCCCGCAAATGGGCGCGCGTGATCGCGGAGTGGTGGCGGAAAGCGTCTACGGCGTGCTGCGTCAGCGGCGCAGCCTGGCCTGGCGCATGGGTGTGGCGGAAAAACAGTGGAATATGCTGGTGGGCGGTTTCATGCTCGATCAAGGCTGGGCCGAGCGTGAGTTCGTGCTCAAGTGGCTGGGAAATCAGGGCGCAGCGCAGGCGCTGGATGGCCTGGCGCGCAGTGCCGATGAGGCCCCATTCGCGGTGCGCGCCAACCTGCCCGACCCGCTGGCTGAACGTTTGCTCCATGCTTACAGCGAAGATGCGTTGCTGGCGCTGTGCAATGCCATGAACCAGCCTGCGCCGGTGGATATCCGCGTCAATACGCTCAAGGCGAATCGCGCCGACATCAGGCAGATGCTGGACGATCTGGGCTTGCCGACTATCGATACACCCTACGCCCCCGACGGACTGCGTCGGCATGATCGCCGTCCGCTGTTCAGCCTGCCAGCCTTCAAGGAAGGTTTGTTTGAAGTGCAGGACGAGGCCAGTCAGTTGGTTGGGCATCTGGTCGCGCCCAAACCGGGTGAGCGCGTGCTGGACTTGTGCGCTGGCGCAGGCGGTAAAACGCTGCAACTGGGTGCATTGATGCAAAGTAAGGGCAGCCTGATGGCGACCGATATTTCGGCGCATCGGCTGGAAAAGCTCACGCCAAGAATGCGTCGCGCCGGACTGTCGAACGTGCGCCCGGTGGCCATTAGCGGCATGACCGATGCGCATTTGAAGCGCAATAAAGGCATGTTCGACCGCATTCTGATTGATGCGCCGTGCTCGGGCACGGGCACATGGCGGCGCAACCCGGATCTCAAATGGCGCGTGCTTGATCTTGATGAGCTGAATGCCACGCAAGCAGCACTGCTCGAAGGTGCTGTGCGTTTGCTCAAGCCGCAAGGCCGCGTCATTTACGCCACCTGTTCGATTTTGCCGGAAGAAAATGAGCGCATCGTGGAGCAGTTTTTGGCGAATCATCCCGAGTTCAGGCTGGTTCCCGCCGCTGACATTTTGGCTGAACAAGGCATCACCCCGCCGGGCGTTAGCGAGATGCTCAGGCTCGACCCGGCGCAACATGGCACCGATGGCTTCTTTGCGGCGGTGTTGCAACGTGTTGAGCCTGCGGTGGAGTCTATTGGTGACGTGACTTAAAACCGTTTTAGCCACAGAGAACACAGAGGGCAGGAGGCTGTGCTGAGCTTCTTCTCAGTGAGCTCGGTGTCCTCTGTGGCTTGCGTTTTGTTCTATGAACTCATTAGCTGGGTTGATGTGGTCGCGCTCCGCCCCTAAACTCCGCTCCATTAGTCATTTCTGATGGAGTTGAGCATGTTGCGCAAGAACCTTGGGGCGGGTTACTCGCCCCTTTATTTTCTGGCCGCCTTGGGCGCGGGCGGTTTGTCGGTGTCGTTTTTCATTTATCTGTTGTTCATGACCCCGCACCCCGGCTCGCCGATGGCGACCTTCAACCACCTGTGGCCACTGCTAACAGGTGGAAATCTGCTGGTTTCGGCCTTGATTGCACTGGATCTTGCGGTGATCGTGTTTTTTGCTTATCTGCATTTCCGCTTGCTGGCGTGGAATCTGCGTGAGTACGCGTTGTTCAAGAAGACCGAAGCCTTCCCCAAGCTGATGAGCTCGAATGCGGAAATCAGCCTGATGACCATTCCCCTGACCCTGGCCATGAGCATTAACGTGATGTTTGTGCTCGGTGCGGTATTTGTACCGAATCTGTGGAGCGTGGTGGAGTGGATGTTCCCGGCGGCGTTGCTGGCGTTTCTGGCGGTCGGCGTGTATGCCATGCGCATTCTGGTGACCTATTTTGCGCGCGTGCTCAGCGAAGGTGGGGTCGATTTTGCCAGCAACAACAGTCTTGCGCCGATGATTGCCATTTTTGCGCTGGCGATGATTGCCGTCGGTCTGGCGGCTCCGGCAGCCATGAGCACGGTTAAATCCACCCAGGCCTGGAGTATTGCGTTTGCGCTGTTTTTCTTCAGTACGGCGATTTTGCTGGCGGCGATCAAGCTTATTCTCGGCTTCAAGGCCATGATGGAGCACGGCATCAGCGAAGCCGCCAGCCCCAGTCTGTGGATCATGATTCCGATCCTGACCCTGCTGGGCATTACCTGGATTCGTTTGAACCACGGTTTGCATCATGGCTTTGGCGTGCATGGCGATGCCTCGTCGCTGTTCGTGCTGACCGCCGCCGTACTTTCCGTGCAGATTTTGTTCGGCCTGATCGGCTGGGCAGTGATGAATCGCCTGGGCTATTTTCGCGATTATGTGCGCGGCGATAAGGGCAACGCCGGCACCTTTGCCCTCGTTTGCCCCGGCGTGGCGTTCTTCGTCTTCGGTGTGTTCTTCGTCAACCTTGGGCTGGTCGGTGCCGGGCTGGTGGACAGGATGTCCTGGGCGTATTTCCTGTTGCTCGCACCGTTTGTGTTCGTACAGCTGAAAACCGTGCAGCTGATTTTTGGGTTGAATCGCAAGTTGTTACGAGCCGTCTAATACCTTGCAACTTCACTCATAACCCCGCCAAAGTCGCGGGGTTTTTTATTTCGCCGCCAGCCGATAGACCGCCGTTTCGGCCAGTAGATTGGGCGCAAGGCGCATGAGCGGGCGGCTTTGCAGCTGGCTATCGACCATTTCACGACCGAGGATGCGCAAGTCCAATTCTTCGCACAGCGCCTCGAAATCGCGCACGGTGCAGAGGTGGATGTTGGGGGTGTCGAACCAGCCGTAGGGCAGGGTTTTGGTGACCGGCATCCGTCCGCCCAGGGCAAATTGCAGGCGGTTTTTCCAGTAGCCCATGTTGGGGAAGGTGACGATGGCTTCACGGCCAACGTGCAGCATCTCCTTCAGTAGCTGCTCGGGGTGGCGCATGGCTTGCAGGGTGTGGGTCATGATGACGTAATCGAAGCTCTGCGCCTCAAACCATGGGCTCAGACCCTGGTCGAGGTTGGCTTGAATCACCGGCGTGCCGCCTTCGACGCATTTGGCGAGCTTGTCGATGCTGATTTCCAGGCCGTAGCCGGTGGTGTTGCGGCTCTGGCGCAGCTCGCGCAGCAGGGCGCAATCGCCGCAGCCCAGGTCGAGCACGCGGCTGTTGGGCTTGATCCAGTCGCTGATAATGGCGTGGTCTACTCTCATTGCTTGGCTCTCATGCCTGAGCCTCCGTGCTCACCCGCCCCATGTAGGCGCGGAAGACGTTCATGTAATCGGGAATCGGTACCAGGAAGGCGTCGTGGCCGTGCTCGGATTCGATTTCGGCGTAGGTGACGCGCTTGCCCGCTTTGAGCAGGGCTTTGACGATTTCATGCGAGCGCGCGGGCGAAAAGCGCCAGTCGGTGGTGAAGGCGGCGACCAGAAATTCGGCTTCGGTGGCGGCAAAGGCGCGTGCAAGATCGTGTTCGAACTCGCCTGCCGGGTCGAAGTAGTCGAGTGCCTTGGTCATCAGCAAATAGGTGTTGGCATCGAAACGATCAACAAAACTCGCACCCTGGTAGCGCAGATAGCTTTCCACCTGAAATTCGACATCAAAGCCGAAATTGATTTTTCCGGCGCGCAGTTCGCGGCCAAATTTGGCGCGCATGGCGTCGTCGGAGAGGTAGGTAATGTGTCCCAGCATCCGCGCCAGCATCAGCCCCTTGCGCGGCAGGGTGTCGTGTTCAAGGTAGTGGCCGTCGTGAAAATCCGGGTCGGCAAAAATGGATTGGCGCGCCACTTCGTTGAAGGCGATGTTTTGCGCCGAAAGCTTGGGCGCAGCGGCAATCACCAGCGCATGGCGCAGCGCCTGCGGGAAGCTGATGGCCCATTGCATGACCTGCATCCCGCCCAGGCTGCCGCCGATCACCGCCGCCCATTGCACAATGCCAAGACTGTGCATCAGGCGTTCCTGGCTGCGCACCCAGTCGTTGACCGTGACCATGGGAAAGTCGGCACCGAAAATGCGTCCAGTCTCGGGATTGATTGAGGTTGGGCCGGTGCTGCCCTTGCAGCCGCCCAGGTTATTGAGGCAGACGACAAAAAAGCGCGTGGTATCAATCGGTTTGCCGGGTCCGATGGCCGAGTCCCACCAGCCGGGTTTGCGGTCGTTCATGCTGTGGTAGCCCGCCGCGTGATGGTCGCCGGAAAGTGCATGACAGATGAGCACGGCGTTGCTGCGTGTGGCATTCAGCTCGCCATAGGTTTCGACGACCAAGTCGTAATGCGGCAGGGTTTTGCCGCTGTCGAGTTCGAGCGGTTCGTCAAAATGCAGGGGCTGGGGAATGACCAGTCCGACGGAATCCGGGGGCAGGGTGGCGGGCATGAGGCGAGAATAGTCAAAAAATGAATGGGGATGGTAACGCGCAGGGCAGGGCGTGTCACACCAGTAGATTGACCAGAATCGGTACGACGCTGATTTTGATGATCTGCACCAACAACAAAAGGGCGATGGGGGAGAGGTCGATGCCGCCAAGATCGGGGATGATGCGTCGAATCGGCGTGAGCAGCGGTGTTATGAGCTGATCGAGTACGCGTGCGGCAGGGGCGCCCTGGGCATTGGGAAACCAGCTGAGGATGGCATGAATAATGACGCCCCAGAACAGCATGTCGAGGATGATTTCCAGCAGGTGCAACGGCGCGAGCGCCAGCAACAGCAGCGGGTTGGGAATGCCGCCTGTGACGCTGTAGGCGACCAGCAGGAACACCAGGGCGAGTATATAGGCCAGTACCAGCGCGGCGCTGTCCTGACCCTTGACGGGCGGAATCACGCGGCGCAAGGGGGCAAGTAGCGGGTTGGTCAGGCGCACGACGGCCTGGCTGACCGGGTTGTAGAAATCGGCGCGCGCCAGCTGCAAGGAAAAGCGCATGAGCAGGAAAATGATCGCCAGATCAAAAATCATGCGCAGCACGAGCACCAGCGGTTGGGTCATAACGGCATCCATCAGGCTTGATCCAGCAGCGCGGCCAGTTCGTCGGCGCGGTCGCGGGCGGCTTTGAGCGCGTTTTCAAAGGCGGCAAGCAGGCCAGCCTCTTCGAGCGCGGCAATGCCGCGCTCGGTGGTGCCTCCCTTGGAGGTGACGCGGGCGCGCAGGGTGGCGGGCTCTTCGTTGGATTCCAGTGCAAGGCGCGCCGCGCCGAGCAGGGTTTCCAGCGTCAGCAGGCGTGCCGTGGCGGCATCCAGACCGAGTTTTTCCCCGGCGGACTGCATGGCTTCCATGACCAGGAACGCATAGGCCGGGCCGCTGCCCGAGAGGGCGGTGACGCTATCGAGCAAGGCTTCGCTGTCCACCCAGACGCACACGCCCACAGCGCGCAGCAGGGATTCGGCCAGGGCGCGTTCATCGGCGCTGACTTCATCGGGGGCATACAAACCTGTTGCGCCCGCCTGCACCAGCGCGGGCGTGTTGGGCATGACGCGTACGATGCGGCTATGGCCGCCCAGCCAGCGGCGCAGGGTGTCGATACGCACGCCGGCGGCGATGCTGATAACCACTTGTTCCGGGCGCAGACCGGGCGCCAGTTGGCGGGCGACGTCGGCGAGGTTTTGAGGTTTAACGGCGAGCACGATGACGTTGGCTTGTTCGAGCGCTTGGCTGTTGTCGCCCAAAACGCAGATGCCTTGCGCAGCAAATAGCTCGCGAGCCTCAGTGTTCGGGTCGGAAACGCAGATGCGATTGGCGGGATGGGCGTTGCGCAACAGGCCGCTGACGAGGGCGCGCGCCATATTGCCGCCGCCGATAAAGCTGATGAAGGGAGTCATGGTGTGAGTTCCAGATGAGTTTTGATGACAGTCATTTTAAAAGGATGCAGGGCGAGCGCCAAAAATCGCCGTGCCGATGCGCACCCATGTTGCACCTTGAGCGACAGCGGCTTCAAGGTCGTCCGACATGCCCATGGACAGGGTGTCGAGCGCAAGTCCTTCGGAGCGCAGATTGTCCAGTAACTGGCGCACCCGGCGGAAGCTGTCGGCCTGCTCGTCAGGATTCGTACTCGGGCGGGGGATCGCCATCAGCCCGCGCAGGCGCAGATGAGGCAGGACGGCGACGCGGTGTGCAAGCGCGGGCAGCTCTTCTGGCAGTACGCCAGACTTGCTCGGCTCGCGGTCGATATTGATTTGGATGCAGATATTGAGTGGCGGTAGCTCGACAGGGCGCTGTTGGCTCAATCGTTCGGCAATACGCAGGCGGTCAACGCTGTGCACCCAGGCAAAGTGTTCGGCGAGCGGGCGGGTTTTGTTGGCCTGAATCGGGCCGATAAAATGCCACTCAATGGCAAGATCTCTCAGCGCTTCTTGCTTGGGGCGCGCCTCCTGTACATAGCTTTCGCCAAAGGCGCGCTGCCCGCAGGTATAGGCCTGGCGTATGCGCTCCGCGCTGACGGTTTTGCTGACGGCGAGGATGCGGGGGGGGCGGGTCGCGTCACTGGCGGGCGGCGTCGCTTTGGCAACCCGCTGGAAAATTGCGCGAATACGCAGGCACAGAGACGCTTCGGGCGTGTTTGTGGCTTGCGTTAAGCAGGTTTGGGCAGTACCTTCGTTCGCGGTGGTCGTAACATTCATTCGGAACACCATGTTGATTTGAAATACTCCCCTCCGGGAGTTGTCGCGTTGGACAACACAGCTACGCGACGGGTTGGCGGCTTATCGTCCGGAGCATGAGCTTGGGCGCGGATTGAAACAAGCAAACAAACACGCATATTGTCGGGGTGTCTCGTGGATATTGAAACCTTATTGGCTTTTTCGGTAAAAAATGGCGCCTCGGACTTGCATTTGTCCGCCGGCGAGCCGCCCATGATCCGTGTGGATGGCGACATTCGCCGCATTAACGCGCCAGCCTTGTCCCATCAGGACGTCCACGCCATGGTGTACGACATCATGAACGATAAGCAACGCAAGGAGTATGAGGATAATCTGGAAACAGACTTCTCGTTTGAAATTCCCGGTCTGGCGCGCTTCCGTGTGAACGCCTACGTGCAGAACCGCGGCGCAGGCGTGGTGATGCGTACCATTCCCAGCAAAGTATTGACGCTTGAAGAGCTGGGCGCGCCGAAGATTTTCAAGGAAATTTCCGAACAGCCGCGCGGCATCGTGCTGGTGACTGGGCCGACCGGCTCGGGCAAGTCCACCACCCTGGCGGCGATGATTAACTACATCAATGAGAAGGATTATTCGCACATCCTGACCATTGAAGACCCGATCGAATTCGTCCACCAGAGCAAAAAGGCGCTGATTAACCAGCGTGAAGTGCATCGTGATACGCATAGCTTCAACAATGCGCTGCGTTCGGCACTGCGTGAAGACCCGGATGTGATCCTGGTGGGCGAGATGCGCGACCTGGAAACCATCCGCTTGGCTCTCACCGGCGCGGAGACCGGTCACTTGGTGTTCGGCACCCTGCACACCAGCAGCGCTGCGAAAACCATCGACCGTATCGTGGACGTGTTCCCGGCGGCGGAAAAGGACATGGTGCGCGCCATGCTCTCCGAGTCGTTGCGCGCGGTTATCTCGCAAACCCTGCTCAAGAAGGTGGGGGGCGGGCGAATTGCTGCGCATGAAATCATGATCGGCACGCCGGCGATTCGTAACCTGATTCGTGAAAACAAGATTGCGCAGATGTATTCCGCCATTCAAACCGGGCAGGCCATGGGAATGCAGACGCTTGACCAAAACCTGAAGGATTTGTTGGCGCGCAATGTCATTACGCGCGAGTCTGCGCGCAACGCGGCCATGAACAAGGCGGACTTCAGCTGATTTTCGGCGTGATTTCACGTTGGCCAAGAGTGATTGGCCGGGGATGATTTGAGGGAAAGTTATGGATCACAATCAGGCCATCAGCTACGTCCACGACCTATTGCGGCGCGTGATTGAGCTTAATGCCTCCGATCTTTTTGTAACGGTCGGAGCGCCGCCCAGCGTCAAACTGAACGGTCTGATCAGCCCGCTCACCACCCAGGCGCTGTCGCAAACGCACAGCGAAATTCTGACGCGTTCCATCATGAACGATAAGCAGCTGTCAGAGTTCGAGCGGCACCGTGAGATCAACTTCGCGATTGCCCTGCCTGGGGTTGCGCGTTTCCGTGTGAATGCGTTTAACCAGCGCGGTTCGGTGGGTATGGTGCTGCGTCTGATTCGACATGATATTCCAAGCTTTGAAGAGCTGCGCCTGCCTCCGCAGCTGCGCGAGCTGTCGATGACCAAGCGCGGACTGATTATTTTTGTGGGCGCAACCAGTTCGGGTAAATCCAGCTCGCTGGCGGCCATGGTCGGTTACCGCAATGCCAACTCGCAGGGGCATATCGTTACCATCGAAGACCCGATTGAATTCGTGCACCAGCACCAGAAGTGCATCGTGACCCAGCGGGAAGTCGGCGTGGACACCGAAAGTTATGAAGTCGCGCTGAAAAACACCCTGCGCCAGGCGCCGGATGTGATTCTGATCGGTGAGGTGCGTGAGCGCGAGACCATGGATCACGCCATTGCCTTTGCCGAAACCGGGCATCTGTGCTTGACCACGTTGCATGCTAACAATACCAACCAGGCACTGGATCGCATCATCAACTTCTTCCCGGAAGAGCGGCGCGGGCAGTTGCTGATGGATTTGTCGCTGAATCTCAAGGCGGTGATTTCGCAGCGTCTGGTGCGTCGTGAGGATGGCGCCGGTCGCGTTCCGGCTGTTGAGATTTTGATTAACACACCCTTGATGCAGGATCTGATCTTCGAGGGCAAGGTGCATGAGATGAAGGATCTCATCAAGCGCTCACGCGAGCATGGAATGCAGACTTTCGACCAGCATCTGTTCGACTTGTACGAGGGCGGGCTTATTAACTACGAAGAAGCGTTGCGCAGCGCCGACTCGGTGAATGACTTGCGTATCGCCATCAAGCTCAACAGCAAGCGCGGACGCACGCGCGATCTTCTGGGCGAAACGGACAGCATGTCGATTCGCGAGGAAGACGCCCACCATGGCGGAATGAACCTGAGGTAACCCGATGAGTACGCAACCAACCCTGGATCCCTACCTCCGTCTGCTTTCCGAACGCGGCGGCTCGGATCTGTTTTTTACCGTGGGCGCTCCGCCGCAGGTGAAAATCGAAGGCGAGCTTCGGGCGATCGGTCAGGACAAGCTCAAGCCCGGCGAGGTGAAGGGGATGATCTACCCGCTCTTGAGCGCAGAGCAGCTTGCCCGCTTCGAACGTGACCTTGAGCTCAACCTGGCGATGTCTCTGGAGGGGAGAGGGCGTTATCGCGTCAACGTGTTTGTCCAGCGCGGCGAAGTGGCCTTGGTGATTCGCCACATTAAGGAAAAAATTCCGTCATTTGAAGAGCTGCGCTTGCCGTTGACTCTGCGCGATCTGGTGATGGAAAAGCATGGGTTGATCCTCGTGGTCGGCGCCACCGGCTCGGGGAAATCCTCAACTCTGTCCGCCATGCTGGATTACCGTATCCGCAATCTGACGGGGCATGTGCTTACCATCGAAGATCCGATGGAGTTCGAGATCGGAAGAGCGTCGTGTAGGGAAAGAGTGTAGATCTTGGTGGTCGACG
>CALKWL010000010.1 GCA_938004235.1 uncultured Gammaproteobacteria bacterium | reverse complement strand
TTATTTGGCGCCGAAGTGAGCTGCATATATTAACACGCTTTTTTCTTTTGTCAACTACCGGATTATTTTATTTTCCGGCGACTAATTCACTTAACCAAGTCAATTAATCCTCAATCACAACAACTAAATACTTGATTTAAGCTGGAGCGAGCTGACAAATATAACATCATTTTTTATTTTGTCAACACCAGAGACTTTTGATTTCCGGTCATTGCTGCGTGTCGCTGCAATGTGGGGCGCATTATAGAGAACATCGAAAAGCTGTCAACACTTTTGTCAAAAAAGTTTCACACGAGCGACACGCCGCTTACCTACCTGCACAATCAGACTGCCCCCCCGCACGAGGCGCAGCGCTTTATCACTTACCCGCTCACCATCGATTCGCACGGCAGCTTGCTGGATCATGCGGTAGGCATCCGAGGTGCTGGACACCAGCCCGGACTCCTTAAGCATGGAGGCAACCGGCATAAACCCATCCTCGTGTACCGGTAGACTGATCTCTTCCATCTCATCAGGCAACGCACCTTTCTGGAAACGTTCGACAAAAGCCTTGCAGGCCAACTCACCGGCGCCCGAGCCATGAAAACGATCCACGAGCTCAATCCCTAACTCAAATTTGACGTCGCGCGGATTGCGCCCCGCCTCAACGGCTTGCTTAAGTGCCACGACATTATCAATAGGACGAAAGCTAAGAAGCTCGAAATATCGCCACATGAGGGTATCTGAAATAGACATGAGCTTACCGAACATCTCGTTTGGCTCATCGCTGACGCCAATGTAATTTCCGAGCGATTTGGACATCTTCTGCACACCATCCAGCCCTTCAAGAATTGGCATCGTGATGACGACTTGTTGCGCTTTGCCATATTGGCGTTGCAACTCACGCCCGACCAGCAAATTGAATTTCTGGTCGGTACCGCCCAGTTCCACATCAGCATCCAGCGCGACCGAGTCATAGCCCTGCACCAACGGATAGAGAAACTCATGAATAGCGATGGGTTGCTGCCCTGTGTAACGGTTACTGAAATCATCGCGCTCCAACATGCGCGCCACGGTATAGCGCGACGCTAAGCGAATCATGTCAGTGGAGTCCATTGCCTCCATCCAGGTGGAGTTGAAGGCCACGCGCGTTTTCTGAGGATCCAGGATTTTGAACACCTGCTCCTCGTAACTACGCGCATTCTCCACGACCTGTTCACGTGTCAGTGGCCTGCGGGTCGCGCTTTTCCCTGTAGGGTCGCCGATCATCCCGGTAAAATCACCAATCAGAAAGATGACCTCGTGCCCAAGCTCCTGAAACGTGCGCAGCTTGTTAATGAGTACCGTATGCCCCAGGTGTAAATCCGGCGCGGTGGGATCAAACCCCGCCTTGATACGCAAGGGACGCCCAAGCTTCAGCTTCTCAATGAGCTCTGCCTCCACCAGGATTTCCTCAGTGCCGCGACGAATTTCGCGCAAGGCGCCTTCCACAGTCTGCATGTCAAGCCTCTTTTGTTGACCGTTGATAGAGTGGACGTTATTTTAACCAGATTATTACCGCCGCTTGAGGATTGCATATGCCCCGCCCCATGGCCATCAAGAATCGCAGCAAGCTCTCCTTCAGAAAACGTCAGCATCATTTTCTACGTTTCAGTGTGCTTGCTATAGGCCTTGTCAGCTTGGGCGCGGTTGTCGGTAAAGTCAGTGAACACCCATTCGGCACACCCGACGATCCTCTTTCTCCATCCAGCCAGCTCGGCGCCTCCGTACTCCCTCCCCCGGTCATTTCCCTGACGCCGGACGTGGCTCAGGATGACTCCTCCCCCGTTCCAACCGCCGAGTCCGTCCAGACTGAAGCGCAGCCGCAGACCACGCCTGACGGCGCCCAAACCGGGGTCAGCCCCGAACCCAAGACGGTTTCGGTCGTCATTGAAAAGGGCTCAAATCTTTCCAGAATATTTACTGCGCTTTCACTTCCCTCAAGCGAACTGGATCAAATCCTCGACCTGGGCAGCGATGCAAAGTCCCTCGCCCGCCTGCGCGCCGGTGAATCTATCAACTTTCAGCTCTCGGACACCCAGGACGGCAACCCTCAGCTCCAACGCCTGAGTTACGACTTGGGCATGGAGCGCACCCTGCACATTGTGCGTACCGACGACGGCATGTTTAAAAGCGAAATTGAACAACACCCGCTTGAATATCGCCAGTCGCATGGACAAGGAGTGATTCACGACTCGTTCTACAATGCAGCGACTGAAGCAGGCCTGCCCCCCAATATCGTCATGCAGCTTGCTGATATTTTTGGCTGGAAAATCAACTTCCTGACCGACATCCAAGACGGCGACCGTTTCAGCATCCTCTACGAGTCCGTGCACAAGGACGGCAAACAGGTCACGACAGGCGACGTTCTCGCCGCCTCGTTCACCAACAACGGCACGCTCTATCAAGCCGTACGCTACAGTGATGAGCAAGGCAACACCGCCTACTACACACCCGAAGGGAAAAGCCTGGAACGCGGGTTTCTGCGCTATCCAGTCGAGTTTTCACGCATCAGCTCGGGCTTCAGCCATGCACGCCTCCATCCTGTGCTCAATGTCGTACGTGAACACAAGGGCGTCGATTTTGCGGCACCCACAGGAACCCCCATCCGCGCCTCCGCCGACGGGAAAATCACATTCCAGGGCTGGAAAGGCGGCTACGGCAAAGTTGTCATGCTGCAACATGACGGCGTATACAGCACCGTCTACGGCCATATGTCGCGCTTTGAGCCTAGCCTGAGCCAGGGCAAGTCGGTCAAACAAGGTCAAGTGATCGGCTATGTCGGCGCGACGGGTTACGCTACTGGCCCGCATCTGCACTACGAGTTCCGCGTGAACGGGCAACATCAAGACCCGCTCTCGGCTAAATTACCCGAAGCCAAACCCATCACCCCAAACCAGCGTGCCCGCTTCCTCAGCGAATCGGCTCAACTCATGTCGCAATTGGCGCGCATGGAAAATGGAGCGAAAACCGCAAGCATCGGCACACCCTCGACGATCGACTAAGCAGGCTGTCATGCCACTCTATATCGGCCTGCTCTCCGGCACCAGCATGGACGGCATCGATGCCTGCATTGTCGATTTTTCTGGCGACAGCACAGCACAGCTAGTCGCCCACGACACCACGCCCTACCCCGAAGCGCTGCTGCATGAGCTGCGTGCACTCATGCAGCCGGATGCGCCGCGCGCCATGCCGCGTGTGGCGCGTCTCGACGCATGGCTGGGCGAAGTCTTTGCGAACGCCGCCAACCAGCTCATCACACACAGCGGGGTCAGGCGCAAAAGCATCCGCGCGATTGGCTCGCATGGACAAACCCTGCATCATGCCCCGCATGGCGACTACCCCTACAGCCTGCAACTCGGCGACCCGCATCGCATCGCCGAACGCACGGGCTTGACCGTCGTAGCCGACTTCCGGCGCCGCGACATTGCGGTTGGCGGTCAGGGCGCGCCGCTGGTTCCCGCGGTGCACGCCGCTCTTTTTTCCCATGCAACGGAAAGCCGTGTGATTGCCAATATCGGCGGCATTGCCAATATCACTGTCCTGCCTCCCAAGAACGCCCCTACAACACCTGTGCGCGGCTTCGACACCGGCCCCGGCAATACCTTGATGGACGCCTGGACACAAAGCCGGCTTGGGCAGGCCTACGACCGGGACGGCGCATGGGCGCAAGGCGGGAAAGTGCATGAAATGCTGCTTGCCCGCCTGCTCGGCGAGCCCTATTTCAGCCGCGAAGCGCCCAAAAGCACAGGACCCGAGTTATTCAACCTCGCGTGGCTGCATGCCGCTGCCGGAGCGTTGATGGAAACAGTCACCGCACAGGACGTCCAAAGCACCCTGCTGGAGCTGACCGCACGCAGCCTGCTTGATGCCGTGCGCATGGCCGCGCCCGATGCGCAACACCTGTTGGTGTGCGGCGGCGGCGCCTACAACATCACCCTGATGCAGCGTATACGCGCACTTGCCGAGGGTTTGTGCGTTGAGAGTACAGCGCATCACGGCATTGAGCCTGCCTGGGTTGAGGCCGTGGCCTTTGCCTGGCTGGCGCGTCGAACCATGCAAGGCTTGCCGGGTAATCTTCCCGCCGTTACCGGCGCCAGCGGCGCACGTCTCCTCGGAGCGATTTACCCGGCCAACCCGACGCTTGATTCAGGATGCTTCGCGAGCGCCTAGAGCCACATAATGTCGGGTTTCCGCGCCGACGTACTCCTGTGTAGGTCGGTAAATCCGGTTGTTGCCAATCTGTTCCTTCCAGTGTGCCAGCCAGCCTGCTGTGCGCGAAATGGCAAAAATCGGCGTGAACTGATCCTCAGGAATCCCCAGCGCGTCGTAAAGCACGCCGGAGTAAAAGTCGACATTCGGATGCACGCCTTTTTGCGACAGACGCTCAAACGCGGCAGACTCCAGAGCCTTGGCAATCTCATAAAGCGGGCTGATCTGCCCGCCGCGATGCTCACGCAGCTCTTCCAACATGTTCTGCAAAATATCGGCGCGCGGATCTTTGACCTTGTATTCGCGATGACCAAAGCCCCAGACCACTTGCTTGTTCGCAAGACGTTTTTCCAGCCAGCTTTCGGCATTTTCCGGCGCGCCAATTTCGCGCAACATCTCCAGCACGCGCTGATTCGCCCCGCCATGCAGAGGCCCCGCCAACGTGCCAATCGCCGAGGCCACCACCAGATTCGGCGCCGCCAACGTCGAACCGCACACCAGCGCGGCAAAGGTCGAAGCATTGATGGTGTGCTCGGCATGCAGCACCAGGCAGGCATCCATAATCCGCGCCTCCACCGCATCCGGCTCGCGTTCGTTCATCATGTAAAGGAAGTTGGCGGCGTAGCTCAGATCCTCACGCGGCGGCACCGGGTCATCGCCCATGCGAATGTGATTCCACATGGCCACGATGGTCGCCATCGTCGCCAGAATCTTGATCGCCGTACCGTTGACAAACTCTTCGCTCGGTCCATTACCCTCCGCCGTCATGCGCTCGCCTCCGGGGTAAAACATCCCCAGACTGGCGACGCAGGTTTGCAGCATTTCCATCGGATGCCCGTTGGTGGGCAAAAACTTCATGATGTCGCGCACGTTGTACTTGACGCGACGATTTCGTCGTAGTTCACCCGAAAACTCCGTGAATTCGCTTGCATTCGGCAATTCGCCATTGAGCAGGAGAAAGCAAGTTTCCTCGAAGCTGCTCTGCTTCGCCAGCTCGACAATCGGGTAGCCGCGATAGGTCAGAATGCCCTTTTGCCCATCAAGAAATGAAATGGCCGAGCGAGTGGCGGGCACATTTTGCAGGCCGGGAATGTAGGAGGTGCTATCTGTACTCATGGAAAATCCTTCACTAGACCGAAAACGACGAACCGCAGCCGCAGGTGGTGGAGGCATTGGGATTGCGAATCACAAACTGCGCGCCCTCCAGACCCTCGGTGTAGTCGATCGTAGCGCCCGTAAGGTATTGCAGGCTCATCGGATCAATCAGCAAGGCTACGCCGGCTTTTTCCATGCGCGTGTCGCCTTCCTGCTCGTTTTCATCAAAGGTGAAGCCGTATTGAAAACCGGAGCAACCGCCGCCGGTAATGAAGACGCGCAATTTCAGGGCTTCGTTACCCTCTTCGTCGATCAGTTGGCGCACTTTGGCCGCGGCGCTGTCAGTAAAAATCAACGGTTCTTCAAATTCAGTAGACATCGCTCTCTCTCCTCACAAAAACTCATTAGCAGCAAATGCGCCAAGTTCAGAACTTATGGCAACAACCCGACAATGCGCAGCCCCATATCCTCCGGAAAGCCGAACATCAGGTTCATGTTCTGCACCGCCTGACCAGACGCCCCCTTGACCAGGTTGTCGATCACCGAAGATATCACCACGGTGTCCCCGCCCTGCGGACGATAGACCGCCAGACGGCACATGTTATTGCCGCGCACGCTGCGTGTTTCCGGCAAGCTGCCGGGCGGCATCACATCCACAAACGGCTCATCGGCATACGCATGCTCAAAAAGAGCCTGCACATCACCCGCTGCATGATTCAATCTCGCATACAACGTCGCCTCAATCCCGCGCACCATCGGCACAAGGTGCGGCACAAAGGTCAACCCCACAGACGTGCCCGCCGCCAAACTCAGGGTCTGGCAAATCTCGGGATGGTGCCGATGCCCGCCCACCGCATAAGCACGGAAACTTTCACCGGACTCAGCCATCAGGGTCGGAATCTCGGCCTTGCGCCCCGCGCCGCTCACCCCCGACTTGGAATCAGCGATCAACGATGACGCATCCACCCACCCCGCCTTGACCAGCGGCAGCAGACCCAAGGTCACCGCAGTCACATGGCAACCCGGGTTCGCCACCAGGCGCGCGCCACGTATCGCCTCCCGATTCAGCTCAGGCAGGCCATACACCGCCTCACGCACCAAATCAGGGCTGGCGTGAGTCATGCCGTACCATTTTGACCAGAGCTCAAGATCCTGAATGCGAAAATCCGCCGCCAGATCCACCACGCGCACCCCGACATCCAGCAACTCGCGCGCCGCACTCATGGCAATGCCGTTCGGCGTGGCGAAAAACACCACATCACAAGACTTCAAATCCGCTGCAGCCGGATCGCTGAAAGCCAAATCCACATAACCGCGCAGGTTAGGAAACATCTCTGCCACCTTCTCGCCGACATTGCTGCGCGAGGTAATCGCCGCCAGTTCGACTTCAGGATGCAGCGCCAGCAAGCGCAGCAGCTCCACACCCGTATACCCCGTGCCGCCAACGATACCCGCGCGAATCATGTGAATACTCCTCTTGCCAAAGTGTTTGAATACGATGAATCATAACCGCATATCACGCCGGCAGGCTGTCGGACTTTAGGAATCGAAGCGAAAATCAGGCTGGGCGAGGGCAGATTTTGATGCTTTTGCAAGACAATAGTGGACTCTATTACCCAAAAAAGCGGCGAAATATGCACCGTCCAGACGAATTTGCAGCCGATTTTCCTAAAGCCCAACAGCCAGCCCTACACCGCTCGGAACCCGCAAAATGCTCAGCCGCCGCCGTTTTTTGACTTATTCGCTCGCCGCCGCGCCGCTGCTTTTGGCAGCCTGCGCCCCCAAAGACAGCGCAAAAGATGCTGCCCTGTTCATGCTGGACGCCCCAGCCGCCAGCCTAGCCGCCCTACGCGGCAAGCCAGTGCTTTTGACCTTCTGGGCGACCTCTTGCCCCGGCTGCATCGAAGAAATCCCGCTCTTGAGCGAACTGCACAAGACCTATGCCGCACGCGGCTTGCAGGTGATCGGCGTGGCCATGAGCTATGACCAGGAAGCCCAGGTGCGTGCGCTGCGCGACCGCTTGAGCGTGCCCTATCCGCTCGCCCTGGACAAAGACGGCGCCGTAAGCGCCGCCATGGGCACCGTGCGCCTGACCCCCACCACCTTCCTGCTCGATCCGCAGGGACAGGTTGTGTACCAGAAAATCGGCATTTTCGACCTGGATAAGGTAAAGGGATTGATTGAAGGGATGTTGGTAAAAAACTAGCCTGTCGGACTTTGAACAGGTTATTAGGTCGTCCGCTCTGTTAGCCGCAAAGAACATAGAGCTCACCGCGAAAGCAAGCCCCGTGCCCCCAAGCTTTCTGCGGTTATTGATACGGCACTGCGAAACCAACCGACTGCGGTTGTGCATCCAACACATATCGGATTCAAAAATTCTCTGTGCTGTATCAATAACTTCGCATCAAAAACCGAGCCAGCGCGCCGTCTGATAAAACGCAAAGCTCACTGCGTAAGCCAGCCCCACCGACCAGAGCACGCTGGTCAGCGTCAGACGCCAGCTTTTACCTTCGGCCTGAATCGCCGCCAACGTTGAAACGCAAGGGGTGTAGAGCAAGGTGAACAGCATGAAGCTATACGCCTGCACCCAATCCATATGCTGCTGTACCGCTTGGGTCAGCCCGTCTTCCGATACGCTGTACAACACAGCCAGACCGCCGAGAACAACTTCCTTGGCGATAAATCCGAACAACAACGCCACGCCCAGCAGCGCATCAAAGCCCAGCGGCGCGAACACGGCGCCGACCGAGGCGCTTAGCTGCCCGGCAAAACTCGCAGGACTGGACGGCTCCACACCCCAGGGCAAATGCGTGAGCAACCAGATCGCCACCACGCCGAGCACGATGAACGAAGTTGCGCGCTGCAAAAAACCTGCGATTTCACCCCAAGCCGACTTGAACATGGTCACAAACTGAGGCAGGCGGTAGGGCGGCAACTCAAGAATCACCGGCTCCATGGACGGATAGCGCCACTTAAAGACAAACGCCGTCAACACCGCCGCCAGAAGACTCAGCACATACAGGCTAAACAGCACCAAAGCCGCCTGTGCCGGCGCAAACAGCGCTGCAATCAGAAAGAGAAACACTTGCAAACGCGCCGCACACAGGGCGAACGGCAGCACCAGCATGGTCAGCGCGCGCAAGCCAGGCGAACGCATCACCCGCGTCCCCATCACCGCCGGCACATTGCAGCCCATGCCGAACAGGTGCAACACAAACCCGCGCCCATCCAGACCGATGCGCGCCATAAAGCCATCCACCAGAAACGCCGCACGCGCAAGGTAACCGGAGTCTTCAACCGCCGACATCACGATAAAAAACAGCGCAATGATCGGAAGAAAGCTCGCCACCGTGGCCAGACCATCGTACACGCCACCGATCAGCAAACCCTCACCAAACGGCGGCAACACCTGCGCCACCGGCTGCACGATGACATCACGCAGCAGATCGAGCAGATAAGCCACGCCATCCTGCAAGGGTGCGCCCGCCGTGAAGACAAACTGGAACAGCAGGAACATGCTGAGGAAGAAAATCGGCAAGCCCCACAGCGGATGCAGCAGCACGCGATCCAGGCGCGCACTCATGCCATCGGACAGCTCGCTCGGCGACTTTACCGCCATGCGCAACAAGGCGTCCGCCTCCTCTTGCACCGTCTCCTCAGGGGCAAGGCGCAAGGCCATGTCCGCAAGCGAAACCGTGTTGGGTTTGCGCAGCCCCTGAGCCAAGGCCTGCCGCAAGCCGTCCAGGCCTTCCGCGCGGCGCGCGCTGACCTCCAGCACCGGGAACCCCAGGGAGGCAGCAAGACGCACCGCATCAATACTCACTCCGAAACGCTGCGCTTCATCGCGCATATTCAACACGGCCAGCATGGGCACGCCCAGCGCCTTGGCTTGCAACAACAGATTGATTTGACGGTCTATTTGCGCAGCGTTCAACACCACGACCAGAAAATCGAGCGGAACGCGCTCCAGAAAACGCCGCACGACATGCTCGTCTTCGGTCATGCCGTGCAAGTCATAAATACCAGGAAGATCAACCAGCTCGACCAGATCCGCTCCAAGCGGCAATTTGGCGGACAGCAGCTCCACCGTCAATCCCGGCCAGTTGCCGGTACGCGCCGAGGCTCCAGTCAGCCGGTTGAACAGAGTGGATTTGCCCGTATTGGGCATCCCGAGAAGAGCGATGCGCTTGGACAAAACGGAGCCCCGAAAAAAAGGAGCGCTTATTACGAGGCGTGAACGACCGAAATGGCATCCGCCTCGCGCGAGCGCAGGAAAAACTCCGTCGAGCCGACACGCAAGTGCAGCGGGCCGTTAAATGCCGCACGACGCACCACATTGACAGGACGCCCCGGATGCACGCCCAAGGCCTGCAAGCGGCGTACCAGACAAGCGTCACCCTCGACGCAGCTTACAGAGGCCGACTCGCCACAACGCAGACAGGAAAGTTTCATGATGTGCCTCAGCTTTGCGAAAGCATGAAAATTGCAACTTGGCGTTAATGATAATGATTCCCATACAGAAGAGCAATAAGAAGCTCGCAACTGAAGAAAACCCCCTACGTTGGGTAATGAAGCATGGATCATGCCTCTCTGCTGCAACGCCGCCAAGCCTGCTGGAATGGCGCTTTGCACAGGAATCAGCACCACAGGAGGCTTTGTCGTATTTACGACAAACAAGCCTTTTCGAATATTTTCAGCCGACGGCGCTCAAACCTTATCGAGCCGAATCACTCGTCGCCGCGCAGAACCATCTCCACCGCTTCAAGTACATTAGGCACCGCAGTGGCGCCGTCAGGCAGGCGGAGCTCATCACCCGCGCGGTATTTACCCGTCTGCACCAGGGTGGCTTGCAGGCCGGCAGCGTGCGCACCACACACATCACTTTCAACATCATCGCCGATCATGCGCACATGGGCGCTCGTTACGCCTAGGCACTCCAGAGCGTATTGGAAAAAACTCAACCCAGGCTTGCCCAGCATCACCGCTTCTCGGCCTGCGGCGACCTCCAGCAGATGAACAAAGGGACCTGCATCCAGAAATAATTCACCGCCCTCACGAAAATAACGACTGCCGGAAAGAGCGAGTAACGGCGCACCGCGCATCAACAGACGAAAGGCTTGATTAAGCGCGGCATAACTGAAGTCATCCCCCGCATCGCCGACCACCACAGCATTGGGATCCGTCTCATCCAGCGAAGCGAAATCAGCGCGCAGTTGCGGATGCACTAACAACATGGGGCGGCAGGTCTCGCGCGCCAGCCACGCCTGCGCCAGCACCGAGGGCGTCAACAGCTGATCCTGCCGCACGCCAAGTCCGGCGGCATCAAGTCGCGCCCACAATGCCGCCCGTGCGCTGCGCGTGGTATTGGTCAGCAACAGAAACGGGAACCCGGCCACACGCAGACGTTCAAGCGCTTCACGCGCGCCCGGCAAGGGCGTATCGCCATCCAGCAGCACGCCCCCAATATCCAGTACAACGGCCTGAACCTTCATTTGCCTTCCTCCCGGCGCCCGCGCGCCTGGCTGATCTACCGCCGCCTGCCGCCACGCGCTGTTCAGCGAGATGTTGAACAGCCTCTAACGGTGACACAGCCTTGCGTTTCATGCTGTTATGATGCCGCATCGCTGCGTATGCGTCCTGCACGGGAAATTTCATGACCACCGAGCTTTGGGAACTTATGTCGTATATCGTGACTGTGATCGGACTTCCGGTGGCGGTGACGTTTTTCATCCTTGAGCAACGCAAGGAACGCGCCAATGAAGAGGAAGCCATCTGGCAGCAACTGTCCGATGCGTACATTGATTTCTTGAAAGTCGTCATCGACAACGCCGATCTCCAGCTGCGCGTCAAAACAGCCGTGACCAATCTAAACACCGAACAGCTTGAGCGCCGACGGGTGATTTTCGACATGCTGATCTCGCTGTTCGAGCGTGCCTACCTTCTGGCCTATGACGATGACATGGATGCGTCACAGCGCCGCCGCTGGCACTCATGGGAGGATTACATGCGCGAATGGTGTCAGCGCGAGGATTTCCACGCCCACCTCCCGGAGCTGGTGTGCGGCGAAGATCCAGATTTTGCCGCCTACATCCTGCGTCTGGCGCAGAATCCGGCGATTGAATGTACCCCACTCGCAACGCCCCCTCGCCCGTCCGGGCGACGCTGAGCGGTTGAATTTAACCCGCCGCCGCCGCATGATGCAGGCATTCATCTCTAACAAGCCGCTGCATTGAGCACCTCGATTCAAACCCGCTCGACCACGCTGACCCCCGAAGACAACCTGCGTCTTGCCAACCTTTGCGGCCAGCTTGACGGCCATCTGCGCATGATCGAGCGCCGCCTGGGCGTGGAAATCAATAACCGTGGCTTTGATTTCCAGGTCATCGGTCCAGAAGATGCCGTTAAAGCAAGCCTGGATCTTTTGGCCAGCCTGTACGTGCAGACGGAAAACGAAGCCGTCAACGCGCACGCCATTCACCTCGCCCTGGTGGAAAGCGGTTTCGGCGATAACGACGACGCCCCCCAGGAAGACGCCGCCCCGGATGCCTTCAGCATCCGCACGCCGCGCATCACCATCAAGGGGCGCGGCGCCAACCAGGCGCGCTATTTGCGCGACATCAAAAGCCATGATCTGAGTTTCGGCATCGGCCCTGCGGGCACGGGCAAGACCTATCTTGCCGTGGCCGCCGCCGTTGAGGCTTTGGAAAGCGAAGAGGTGCGCCGCATCCTGCTGGTGCGTCCGGCTGTGGAGGCCGGTGAGCGCCTCGGCTTTTTGCCGGGGGATATGGCGCAAAAAATCGACCCGTACTTGCGCCCGATGTATGACGCGCTTTACGAAATGCTGGGTTTTGAGCGCGTGAGCAAATACATCGAACGCAATGTGATCGAGGTTGCTCCTCTGGCGTTCATGCGCGGCCGCACCCTGAACGAAGCTTTTATCATCCTGGACGAAGCGCAGAATACCACCGTGGAACAGATGAAAATGTTTCTGACCCGTATCGGCTTCGGCTCGCGCGCCGTGGTGACCGGCGATGTGACCCAGATCGACCTTCCGCGCGCCCAGATGTCGGGTTTGCGTCATGCGATTCAAATCATCCAAGGCGTTGAAGGCGTGAGCTTTACTTTTTTCCAGGCGCGCGACGTGGTGCGTCACCCCTTGGTAAAACGCATTGTGGCTGCGTATGAAAAAGCCGATGTGCATAGTTGACGATGGAACCTCCCATGCTTGATCTTGATATTCAGTACCCCGACGACGAAAACGGCCACGAGGGCGAGTATGACCCAACGGGCAGCCTACCCTCGCCCGAACAGTTCACGCGCTGGGTCGCGGAAGCGGTCGGCTCCGTTCCCACGGCCATGACGCTGCGCTTGGCGCATCTGCATGAAGCGGCACAGCTGAACATGAAATTTCGCGGCAAGGATTACGCTACCAATGTACTCTCCTTCCCGCTGGAGTTTCCTGAGGAAACCGGTATTCCCTACATCGGCGACATCGTGATCTGACCGGAGGTGGTCGCGCGTGA
>CALKWL010000009.1 GCA_938004235.1 uncultured Gammaproteobacteria bacterium | reverse complement strand
TGATTTGTCGCGATCGAGTCCGGGCGTGAACGCGAAGCTGGCGTAAGCCCACCGGGCTCGATCGGGCTGAAAAACTCATGGATGAGTTTTTCAGTATTAGTGAGGGCGTCGCGGGTTCATACACGCGTCACGCATGGGGTCTAGCTTCGATTCGGCGTATGCTAGCGGTTAGCTGAACGACCTATGCTCAGCATCGTCCCAGAACAGTTTTTCAAACGCAGTTTTCAACCCACCCAAGGAGATAGCGCCATGAGCATGAACGATACGATGACCGACTTTAAAAAAGGCATGGGCATGATGATGTCCGAAGCCTCCGACACGATGAAAACCTTCACCGCATTCAGCGATGAAGTGCTCTGCGATTGCGTGCTCGACAAAAAGACCAAGGAACTGATCGCTCTCGGCATGGCGATTACCGCGCGTTGCGCCTACTGCATCGGCATCCACGTCGGCAAGGCGATGAAAGCAGGGTGCACCCATGCTGAAATCGTTGAAGTGTGCAAAGTAGCCATGTTGATGGGCGGCGGCCCGGCCATGACCTATATCGCCGAAGTCAAAAAAGCGCTGGATATGTACGAAAAAGGCGAGGCCTGATTGATCCGCGAGTGTTGTGCGGGCTTGGGCGTAATGCCTGCTCAGTACGTGTGCCGCTCACGAAAAACTCACGCATAAGTTAATTTTATGCAATCATAACAAGGCTCCTGATGGAGCCTTGTTCGTTTTGGAGGTAAGCGCATGAAATCCCTCGAATTGACCGTCCTGGTCGAGAACCAGCCCAACGGACGCGGCTTGCTCGGCGAGCATGGCCTGGCCTTCCATCTGCGCGCCGATGGGCGCAGTGTCCTGTTCGACACCGGACAGGGGCTCACCCTGACGCATAACGCCGAGCATTTGGGCATCGACCTTGGCGCCATCGAGGCCATCGTGCTCAGCCACGGACACTACGACCATACCGGCGGATTGCCTGCCGCGCTGGAGCGTTGCGGCGCCGTGGATGTTTACCTGCACCCGGATGCGCTCCAACCGAAATTCAACCGCGACGGGAAAGACATCGGCGCCCCTGAGATGGCGCGACGCGCCCTTGATGCGATCAAAGCCCTGCATCGTGTCGAAGCGCCGTGCGAAATCCTGCCGGGGTTGTTCGCCACCGGCCCCATTCCCCGCCGAAATGCGTTCGAGGACACTGGCGGGCCATTTTATTGCGATACCCGCAAGCAGCACGAAGACCTGCTTCCCGACGATCAGGCGCTCTACGCCCTCTTGCCCGAGGGCGTTGTCGTCATCCTCGGCTGCTGCCATGCGGGCGTGGTCAACACGCTGGAGTACATCAGCGAATTGACTCATGGCCTGCCCGTCCATGCCTTGATCGGCGGCACGCACCTGTTGCGCGCCGATGAAACGCGCCTGGCCAACACCGCCGGTTTGCTCGAAACCCTCGATGTGCAACTGCTGGCGCCCAACCACTGCACTGGTCTGAACGCCCAGTGCTACCTGCGCGCGCGCTTCCCTGAGCGCTTTGTCGAAGCTCATGCGGGAGCGCGCTTTGTTTTTGGAGACCCAACATGAATCAGCGCATTGCCGTAACCAGCCAAAACCGCAAAACCATTACCGGCCATGCCGGGCGTTGCCGCAAGTTCTGGATCTACCCCGTCGAAAGCGGCCAGCTCGGCGAGCGTCATCTGGTCGAATTAACCATGGAGCAAACCTTTCATGGCTCTCATGCGATACCGCCAGGGCTGGAGGGCATCACGGCCTTTATCAGCCAGGGCATGGGGCAGGGCATGGTGTCGCGCCTGCAACGCATGGGCGTAAACGCATGGATGACCGAGGAAACCGATCCCGACGCCGCGGTGCAGGCTTTTCTGCGCGGCGAACCCAGCGCCGATCTCATGGAAGAGGCGCACCACCATCATGAGCACGAGCACGAGCACGAGTAACGCAGGTGCTCACTGAGTCGCCTGCGAATACGGCGTCGAAACTTAATTGATTAGGACTTACGCAAAAACAAGTTTTAGCCCCCTCGCCCCTCGCGGGAGAGGGGTTAAATCCGTTCGCTGCGTAAGTTCTATTGATAAAAGTTTTTGATGACTTGTGTCATAATTCATCCATGCGGGGGGGGGTAGCATGCCCGCTGAACTGAATCAAGAGCTAGGCCTATAAATTTCATGGTTTTTAATTGCGCGGGTCAGTGGCCTGTTTCGCGCACAGCCTGAAAGCTTGTCCTCGTTTAATTGACACATCCGCCACAGTCTGATTTCGCCGCGCGGCACGCCTCCGACGTCCGTGCGCTGACCTCATTGACAATCCCATTCGATCCGAGAAACTCTTCATGCAACTTAATACAAGCGACAAAAACCTGAGCACGTTTTGCACCATTAGCGGCCTGTGCGCTGAAGGGCAGAGCATCCTCGCCAGCCTGGCGCCCGCGCTGGAGGAGCATCTTCCTGAAGTCACCGACACGTTTTACACCCTGTTGCAAGCTGATGCACAGACTGCGCCCTACCTTGTCGGGCGCATTGATGCACTCAAGCAAACGCACCTCGCCTGGATGCGCGACATCATTGGCGGGGTTTATGACGCCGCCTTTATTGCTCGGCAGGAAAAAATTGGCGAAGTGCATGTCAAAGTACACGTTCCACCGCATTTTGTGGCCGCCAGCATGAGCCTGCTGCGTGCTGAGCTGCCGTTGCTCGTCGAGCGGGTGGAGCCCGATCCCGACCGCGCCGGACATGCCATTAAGAGCCTGATGCAGGTGCTGGATTTATGCCATTACCTGATCGACCGTAAATACAGTGAAACCCTGATGGATAACCTGGGCATTAGCCCGGCGCTGCTGACCCGCCTGCAAACCTTGCGTTAATGACAGGTGCAGTCATTAAAAAAATCTTTTCATGACAAAGATTGATAAATAAATTCAACCTGCCTGACACGAAAGCTTCGCAACCGCTTGGCTAGCATGGACGCCCTACCTTAGCCAAGAGGACGTCGAAATGCGCACCGCCATGCTGAAAAACATTTTGTCTGAGCTGAAAGCCTCATCCGCCGATATTGATGCCTCCGCCATCACGACGACGGATGGTTTGGTCTTGGCTTCGCAGCTCCCGCTCTGCGTTGATTCACGCTTTGCCACGTTGCTCTCGCTTGGCGTGCAGTCCGCTCAAAGCGCGGCACGCGGCTCGCTGGAGCAGGTGCTTATCAAAAGCAAGGAAGGGCTCATCATGCTGAGCCATGCAAGTGCCGATACCGTACTTGCCGTGCTCGCCAAGCCGCATGCTCAACTCGATCATATTGGCGTGAAAGTTAAACATGCGGCGGAAAACGTGGCGCACATCCTTGCGACCCATGCGCACAGGCATTGAGTTCGGCAGGCCGTCGTGCCTTTTCATCTATAAATCGTCATTCCGGGCTTGACCCGGAATCTAGGTAAATGCTGATTTATTCCATCCCTGGAATAAATCATCTCGCTCATCGCGGTACACGCCCGCGATGGCTCCCACAGATCAAAGACTTACGTCTTTAATCGTGTTGGGGCATCCTGCCCCAAGCGGGAAACGCTGAATAAATCAGCGTTTCCCTAGTGCATTGTTTTGACTGGATCCCCGCCTGCCCGGGAATGACGAAAAGCGTATTTATAGAAGCACCCTTCAGCGGACAAGATCCGGATTTATTGATGCGGCCTGAGTTATCTGTGATTGCAGTCGGCATGGATGCCGATGTGTCGGGCTCAAGCCCGACCTATGTTCGTGTTCAATTCGTGCCGGATCAACAACGATCGTGAACAGGCTCTTGAGACAAACCCTGCTCAAACGCGCGTTTGCCATGCGTGAGTTTGAACCACACCGCATACAACGCGGGTAGGGACAGCAAGGTCAGCGCCGTGGCCACCAGCAATCCTCCCATGATCGCCACCGCCATCGGACCGAAAAACACGCTTTTCGATAGCGGAATCATGGCTAAGATCGCGGTCAAGGCGGTGAGCATGATCGGGCGGAAGCGCAAGACCGCCGATTCGATAATGGCCTGTCGTGCCGATAGACCCTCCTCAATATGCCGCTCGATCTGATCCACCAGGATCACCGAGTTGCGCATAATCATTCCTGAGAGCGCAATCGTGCCCAGCAAGGCGACGAAGCCAAAGGGCTGGTTGAAGCTCCATAAAAACAGCGCTACGCCAATCAGACCGAACGGCGCAGTGAGCAGCACCATGACGGTGCGTTGGAAGCTTTGCAGCTGAATCATCAGCAGCGTCAGCACAACGACGAAAAACAGGGGCGCGCTGGCTGCCAGCGAGTCATTGCCCTTGGCGCTTTCTTCCACGGCGCCTCCTGTTTCCAGCCGGTAGCCCAGCGGCAGTTGCGCGCGCAATGCGTCGAGCTGCGCTTCGATTTGCGCTGTGACCGTCGGCGCCTGGGTTCCGTCGTAAATATCGCCGCGCACGGTCATGGCTGGCGTGCGGTTGCGATGCCAGATGATGCCGTCTTCAAGCGCGTATTCGATGTGCGCCAGTTGCGCCAGCGGCACGCTTTGTCCGGTGTGGGTCGGCACGCTGATTTCACCCAGGCGCGAGATGAGGGCGCGCTCGTCCGCTGCGCCGCGCAGCATGATGGGAATGGTCTGGTCGTTTTCACGGTATTCGCTGATCGCCTGTCCTTGCAGGGCGCTTTGCAGCGCCTGTGCCAGCACCTGGCGGGTGACGCCCAGCTCGATGGCCTGCGGCGTGTCGATGCGCAGGCGGATGAGCTTGGATAACTCATTCCAGTCAAGGTTGACATTCACCAGGTGAGGATTCTGGCGCATGAGCGTCGCCAGTTTTTCCGCCTGTTCGCGCAGGGTCATGAAGGCATCCTCGCTGGCGCCTTCGCCGGAAATGCGGAACTGTACCGGGTAGCCCACGGGCGGGCCATTTTCCAGGCGGATGACCCGCCCACGCGCCGCGCTGAATTCGGCGTTTTCATCCAGCAGCGAACGCAGCTGCAATAGCAGGGCTTCGCGATCCTTCAGGCTTTTGGTTGTGATGATGAACTGGCTGAAATTGGCGGCCTTGAGCTGTTGATCCAGCGGCAGGTAAAAGCGCGGCGAGCCTTCGCCGACATAGGCGACGTAGTTGTCGATATGCGCCGTCTGGGTATGCAGATAGCGCTCCAGTCGTTGCGCTTCACGCAGACTGGCTTCCATCGAAGCGCCCTCCGGAAGACGCAGATCCACGATCAGTTCCAAGCGCGTGGCATCAGGGAAAAACTGCTTCTGCACCCCCTGACCAAACAGCGCCAGCGCGCCGACAAAGGCCAGCACGGTCAGCAGCAGCACCTTAAGCGGATGCTGCACGCACAGCGTAATCAGGTGACGGAACCAGGCGTAAAACCCCTCGGCCAAGCCATGCAGCCAAGCGCTCAATCCCCGGCGCGGCTTTTCATGCGCCCGATCTTGCAGCAGGTGAAAGCCGAGGTAAGGAATGACGATGACCGCCGCCAGCCACGACCAGAGCAGGGCGATGCCCACCACCTGGAAGATCGAGCGCGTAAATTCGCCCACGGACGATTGCGCCATGGCCAGCGGCAGAAAGCCCGCGACGGTAATCAGCGTGCCGGTGAGCATCGGCAAGGCCATGTGACTGTAGGTGTAGGTGGCCGCCGCAAAGCGGGAGAGACCCTGGTGCATTTTCACCGCCATCATTTCCACGGCGATGATGGCGTCGTCCACCAGCAGGCCGAGCGCGAGAATCAACGCGCCTAGCGAGATTTTATGCAGCCCGACGCCCAGCAGGTGCATGGTCATGAATGTTGCCGCCATAACCAGCGGGATGGAGAGGGCGACGACCGTGCCCGCGCGCATTCCCAGGCTCAAAAAACTTACGCCGATGACGATGACCAGGGCTTCGAGCACGGCCATCATGAATTCGTTGACCGCGCGGTTGACCACCAGCGATTCATTGTGCACCCGGTGCAGATTCATGCCTGCGGGTAGCTGTTGTTCAATGCGCGCCAGCGCAGCCTGGAGATTTTTTTCCAGCACGACAATGTCCCCGCCCTCGCGCATGGACAGTCCGATGGCCAGAGCATCCCGCCCCTGATAGCGAAACAGCATGGACGGCGGGTCGATATAGCCGCGTCGTACCGTGGCCACTTCATCCAGGCGCAGGGTGTGTGCACCGATCTTGATCGGCAGGTTGCGCAGGGTCTCGATGCTGTCGAACACGCCGTCCGGGCGCACCTCGATGCGCTCAAACGGCGTGTCATAGCGCCCGCTGGCCGCCATGAGGTTTTGCGCCTGAAGCGCCGCAACCATCTGTTGCTGGGAAAAGCCCAGATTGCTCAGCTTGGCTTGCGAAAATTCGATGAACAGGCGTTCATCCTGTTCGCCGACAAGCAGGATCTTGGCGACGTCCGGGACGCGCAGCAGCTCCTTGCGAATCTGATCGGCCGCGTCGCGCAGTTGCGCGTAACTAAAACCGTCGCCGGTGAGGGCAAACATATTGCCGTAGGTTTCACCGAATTCATCATTGAAAAATGGGCCGATCACGCCCTGCGGCAAGCGGTTTTGCATATCGCCCACGCGCTTGCGTATGTCGTAAAACATCTCGGGCATGGCCGAGGAAGGGGCGCTGTCCTTGGCCATGACGATGATGTTCGCCTCGCCCTGGCGAGAAAAACTGCGCACGACATCCACATGCGGCGTTTCCAGAATCACCTTCTCGATGCGATCCACCACTTGCCGTTCCAGGTCGCGCGCGCTTGCGCCCGGCCATTGCACCTGCACCAGCATCACCTTGAAGGTAAACGGCGGGTTTTCCGACTGACTGAGTTTGCCGTAGCTGAAAACACCCAAAATCAGAGTCAACACCATCAGGTAGCGCACGAAAGCCTGGTGGTTCAGCGCCCAGCCGGAAAGATTGAAACTGTTCATACGCCGCCCCGTGCCGCGCTGCCGTCGTACGCTGCCGGGCGCACGACCTGCCCGACGCTCAGGGTATGCACGCCCTGGGCGACCACTTTGCTTCCGGGGGCGAGATCGCGCACCACGACGCCGTCATGTTCATAACGCAGCACCGTCACCGCGTGGAGTTGTGCGGCATTGCCCGCGTCCAAAACCCATACGGCGGGCTTGCCTGCCTGCTGGAACAGTGCAGAGGACGGCAGCCAGACCGCGCCGGGCGCGTCCTGCGTCGGCAGGCTGGCCTGCGCCGTAATGCCCAGCGGCAGCCCGTCGGGCAGTTGCGGCACATTGACCTTCACCAGTACCGAGCGCGTTGTATCGGCCATCGGCGCGATTTCACGCACCGCACCCTCCCAGGTTTCGCCGGGGCGTGACCAGAAGCTGATCGTCACATGCTGTCCCTGCTGCATGGCTTGGGTGAAGGCCTGCGCGCTGGCCTCGCCCACGCGCAGATGCACTTCGCGCTCACCGTCATAAGCCATGCGCAACACCGGCGCACCTGCGGCGACGACTTGCCCGAGCTCGACATTCACTGCCGTGATGACGCCTGGTTTGCTTGCCAGCAACGCGCTATACTGCGCCTGATTGCCACTTTGCTTCGACTGCGCGCGCAGTGCATTGACCCGTGCGCTGGCGGCATCCCGTGCGGCAATCGCCGCATCCAGCGCCGACTTGCCCAGAAATTTTTGTGTATACAGACCTTGAATACGCGCCAGCTCCTGTTGCGCATTCAGCTGGTCGGCCTCGGCGCCGGCCAGTTCGGCGCGCGCCGCAGCAAGCGCCAGCTCCAGATCCGCCGCATCCAGCCGCGCCAGCACCTGCCCGGCGCGCACTTTCTGTCCCAGTTCGACCTGGCGCTCCACCACCTTGCCGCCCACGCGGAAGGCCAGATCGGCCTCAAAGCGTGCACGCAGCTCGCCGGCATAACGCCGCTCGGGCGGGGCGTAGGCCTCGCTCACCGTCCAGACCTGCGCCGGACGGGTGAACTCGACCATCGGTGCGCTTTCCTTGCAGGCGGCAAGCATCACGAGGACAAAAGAAAGAAGAGCGAGTCTGAGCATGGCATCACGTCCGTTAGCGCGGTGGGCAGAGGCAGGCCGCCTGCCGGACGCAAAGGCCGACAGACGGCTGGCATGTTAAACGCATCAATGAGTTGCGAGTATAGCCCAGAGTCTGTAAACGATTGCAGAACGAAAGATTTTTGCAGGTGCGAGTCCCTTTGCGCACTTGAGGCGTGCTTGACGCTGACCCCAACAGAAGGATCGAAACCAGCCGTCAGGTTTGGCTCAGCGATTGGCGCAAAAGCCGAATGCGGTGCTCGCCCCGGGTTGCAGGTAAGCGTTCCAATCCTCGCCGACCGCGCTCAGCGAGCCTTGGGCGCTTTGCACCCGGGCGCTCCAGCTCGATGTCAGTCTACCCTGCACGGGCACGGTCGCACTCCAGGGCGCAAGCGCCGTGCCTGTATTGGTCACGCGTACCTCCGAGCAATACCCTGCGCCCCAGTCGTTTGTGACATTGACTTGAACCTGGAAGCTCCCTTCGCCGGGTATCGGTGCGGGAGAGGGAGGTTGCAGACGCGTTGCGCAATAACCGTAGCTCACCTCTTGACCTGGCTGAAGCGAGGTATTCCAGCCTTCGCCCTGAGCGCGCAGGCTCGCGCCCTCAACGTCAACTCTGGCGCTCCACGCGCTGTCCAGGCGGTCAACAAAGCCGAACGAGGTTTCCCAACGACCGGCGCGTGTGCTCATGTTTTTCACCGCGTAGCTCACGCAATAGCCTGTGCCCCAGTCGGAATCCACATGGCGGGTGACGCGCAGTTCATCACCCGTGAGTAAATCGGGGCTCGGCGTGGGCTCGGGGGACGGCGCACTGGCATTGTTGGTGACCGCAAAGCCGGAAAAACTCGCCGCATCATTCCCCGCCTGGTCTTCCAGCGTGTTGCCGTGATAGGCAAGCTCAACCGCCTGCGCATACTGTGCGCTGTTGGAGAGCGTCAGGATAACGCTGCTGTTTTCTACGCGGACAGACTGTGCCGCGCTGGTTTGCTGGGCGATGCGCACGACAAACTGGCTTGCTGAAGGTACGGAGCTTGCCTTGAGAATTTCGTTATAAACCAGCGTCAGGCGATTTCCCTGAATATTGGCAGACTGCAACACGGGCGGCTGCGTATCCGTCGGCACGGGTTGCGGGGGTTGGGCGCCATATCCCCAGAGCGTATGCAGCTTGGCGAGCTTGTCGCTCCACACGCCAGCCCAGTCGTTCTGCAACAGGCCGCCGGTATCCCCGCTGTTGGGGTTCCACGACCAGAAAAAGCCGTCGCGCATATCTTTTTGCACCATCCAGTCCACGGCGGCATCAAACCAAACCTTGTCCTGATCCAGACCGCCATCGTGGCCGTAACGGCTGCCAAACTCGGTTGGAATCACGCTGTAACCGAGATCCTTGGCAAAACCAAAGTGGGTGTTCCAGATGGCGGGCATATTGGCTGGAAAGTCCGCAGCCGAGAAATACGGCTGTAAATAAACATCCGGCCCGTAAAAATGCGGTGCAAGCACCAGCTTGTTGGCTGGGATATTCAGCGGCATACAGCGCAGAGGCTCCAGACTGCCGCCCCAGAAGTGCGGGGTCGAACCTGAGCAGGAGGCTTGATCCTGAATGCCCGCCACAAAAACCACTAGGTCAGGATGGGCCTCCAGAACGGCGTGCGATGCCCGCTCGGCGGCCAGATTCCAGTCTGTGGTAAGGGAGCCTGTGCCCCAGGTGACGCGCCCGTGCGGCTCGTTCTTCAAGTCGATGCCGAAAAAATACGGCAGGTGCTTGTAGCGCGCGGCCATGAACGTCAGATCGGCGATCCACTGCGCCTCGCTGTAGCCATCGGTGTACCACAGTTCGGAGATGGCGTTGTCGTCGGGGCGGTGGTGGTCGAGCAGGATGAACATGCCCGCCTGATTGAGTTTTTCCAGGATGTAATCCAGCGCTTGCAAGCTGTTTTTGCCCGCCAGGGCTGGATTCAAGGCCAGGTCAACGCTGCTGACAGCGCTACCGCGTAGGGTATTGGGTGCGACCGGGATGCGCACGGCGTTAATACCCAGGGTTTTCATCTGCGCAATCATGTCTTCGGCATTGCGCGCCCACAAACCATGGGCGACGTGGTTGTGGGTTTCAAAGCCAAACCAGTTGACACCACGCAGCTGAACGCGCTGATTGGCCGCGTCATAAATTTTGCCGTTGCTGACCTGGTAGGCCTGCGCTGTGCCGAAGGACAAGGCGGTGCCTAGTGCGAGTGCACCCAGACGCATGGAGCAACGAGTTTTGGTTTTCATTGACATGATTTTTTACCCCTATGGGTTTTGTTGGTTGCCTGGATAAAGACGCCCACGGCGTTTTGAAAAATATAAATTCGCTCTGACACAACATGACAAAGCGGAGCCGGCTTGCCCGCGAAGGCTTCGGAGAGCAGCTATTCGCGGGCAAGCCCGCGCCTACAATGGGCGTGTGTGATGGGCGGCGCCGTTTGATGGTTAAGTTGCTTTAATTTGCCGGGGCGGTGCTCGCGCTGGCGAAAGGTAAATTAAGGAACGGAGAGGACAGAACGGTTGCTTGGCCGGGGTTGCCATCGCCGCCCGAGTGATCTTTCGGGCCGAGCGGCATGGTTCCAAATTCGGTGTCGGTTTCGCAGCTCACATCGAAAATAAGGCTATCAATCCCGGGGTTGGTGTTACTAATGTAAGCGTTAGCGCCCGTATCCAGCTTGTATGTTTCCTCGACATACCCTGATGGTCCCTTACATTGACCCTGAAAATAATCAGCGCTCCAATACGCCCAACCCAGAAGCACATCCAGCTCGACTTTGACAGGCAGCGTGACCCCAGCGCTGCTGTAGGGCGCCACACCTTGAGACTTTGCGAGGGTTTCCCTGACGTTTTTAGTGGCCTGCCACAAAAAGGTGGTTTGCGGGCTAAAGGTCGCTGAAACATCGGTGTTGTCAATCGACGGGAAATGAAAGCCTGGGCCGCCACATGCGCGATTGCTTGGAACAATCGTGCTTTTGACGTAGTCCTTGGAGTCATAATCCCAGCGGGCGTAACTGGGGTTGTCCTGACCGCTCTGCGCTACATTGGAAGTCGCTGACATGGCGGTGTAGGTTTGTTGCTGGGTATTAGAGAAACTGACTCCCGCAGAGAACCCAACGCTTGCACCTGATGAGCCTACAGAGCCGGTTCCACTGAGGTTCCAAGTCACTCCGGTTGTGACATCCACGCTGGACGAAGCTGTATTCGGCTGATAGTTGGAGTTGATTTGCAAGTCATCAAAGCCCCAAAAGCCTTGCTCTGGAGTAAATGCACTGGCCTGGTAGGTGTAGTGCTGCGCCCAATAGGCAGCAATACGGTTCTCGTGATCCATGCCCTGGCCGCGATACCAGCCGTAGCAGCCTTGGGGGGAGAGATTGGAGCCCAAGGTGACGATGAAGTAATCCGTAATATTGTTGTTAAACGAGCTGACATAAACCGGCCAGGCTGTCGCCGTGACTTGGTAGGTGTTGTAACACGGCCCCAGTAGTTTGCTGTTGCAGGTTCCCGTGTTGTAGGCAACGCTGTACTGGTGCGTCCACAAAAATGAGGCGGGCATATTCTGGATTTCAACGTAGCCCGTGCCACTGCCAGCGGGATTTGCGAGGCCGCTTTGTACAGTCGCTGTTTTGGTTGCGGCGGGTTGTTTAAGCCAGTTGATAAACTCCTTGACCCTCACCATTTTTTGAGGCTCGGGCTCAACGCCAAGCGGCAGCCAGCCTTCATTGACTTGAGTGCCACCCACAACGGGCACCATGCCAAAGCCATGGATCTGAGCGGCGTCATTTGAGCCAAGAGCAATGAAATCAAGATAGGGCTGGCTCTTGTTCAGCGTGATGGGAGCACTCATGCCGAGCAGTTCGCTCGCTTTTTTGATGTCGGCCTGAGTTACATGAGTCACGACAACATGCTTGCCCGCCTTAGCCGCGTCTTTGATCTGCAAGCGTTGTGATTGATTCAGGTTGGCCAAGTCTTGAGCAGAGAGCATCAAAATGCCATCCGATTGCCCCGTCCAGAAATTAGCGCCCAAGGCAGCTTGCAGGGCATCGCCCAGCGTGCCGGAGAGCGGCAGGTTGAGCACATACGCCTTGAGTTCGGTATTGATGCTGGCGGCGAGCCTGGCTGAGCAGCCCGCCTCGCTGGAAGCTTTTTTGATTTCCACTGCGGTGCTGCCCACGGGCAGACCCTTGGTATCGTAGGCGGTCAGGGTGTATTGGCCGGGGTGCGCCTTTTCGGTGCTGATGCTGCCCGTGCATTCCTTGATGTCGCGGATGCAGCTGAGTTTGGAGCCCTCTTGGGCAATATTGTGATTGCTCTCTTTGCTTACCAGAGAAACACGCAGTTCGCTGTGGGCGGCGGCCAGGGATGCCGGCAGGGCGAGCTTGGCATCTACCGCGTTGAATTCGTTTGCGGCGCAAGAAATGACGGGGGCGTCGTCCCCACCGCAGGCACTCAAAAGAAGGGTGGTGGTGCTCAGGGCAAGTAAGCGTAAACGCATGGGCACAGTTCTCTCTGTGTATTTAAAAGCGATTGTAATCATTTGAGTCGATGGCTATCTTCACTGCGGCTAGCGTTGAGCGCGACGGGTACGCCCCACGCGACGCCCTTGCCCGTGGTGATTTCAGCGCCTTGGTTGATGGAAAGCGCGCCGTTTGTCCCGCTTGGTTCACTGTCATTGCACGCGGTCAGGCTGATTGTCAGAGCCAAGCCAAGGGCGAGTGTGTAGGCAAGAGATGATGTGCGGGGGTGTTGTCATTCTTAAAACTCGTGTGGGTTCAGTTGGGCGGCGTGTTGCAAAAAGGTCTGCCTACCCTTTTGCAACACGCCGCATCCGGCCGATGACCGGGGGCGGCGAAAAATTCCTGTGTATTTCTTGGCGCCTTAACAATCTGTTGGGCGCCTTATGGCCGATGGTTTATTGCGGTGCGGCTGAGGCATAGGCGAAGGGCACATAGAGCGTTGGCGAGTTCAAAATCTTGGGCTGCCCGGGATTGCCGTCGCCTGCTGATTTATTATCCGGGCCAAGTGGCATGGTTCCCCATTCAGTGTCGTATGAGCAACCTACGTCATAAATCAAACTTTGCAGGCCGTTTGAGTTTTTGTTTTTCCCAGCGCAGCCGCCTGCATCCAGTTCGTAGTAGCCATTGTCAGCGCAATTAAATTCAGCGCCACTGCACTGACCTATATCATCCGGCCAATAAGCCCAGCCCAGCAAAACACCTAGATCTATCTCAGCATTGATCGTAATTCTATCGCTGCCGTATGGGTTTACCCCTTGTTCATTTGCCATCTGTTCTCTTACGTTTTTGGTTGCTTGCCAAAGAAAAGTCGTTTGTGGGCTGAATGTGGCCGATACGTCGGTAGAATCGATAGGCTCAAAGTTAAAATCCGAACCGGCGCAGCCATTGTCATGCGGCATAACGGAGTTTTTGACATAGTTTTTGGAGTCATAGTCCCATTTGGCGAGGCTAGGGTTGGATTGTGCGCTGGAGGCTACATTTGAGGTCGCAGCCATAGCGGTATAGGTTTGTTTTGAGCTGTTAGTAAAGGTAACTCCTGCCGAAAATCCAACACTTCCGGTCGGCCCAGAAGCAGTGGCTCCCACAGAACCGGTACCAGTCAAACTCCAATTCACACCGGTGGTTACGTCCACAGTCGATGCAGTGGTGTTTGGCTGGTAATTCGGATTGACTTGGAGGTCATTGTACGACCAGAACGATCCTCCATTGGCTGTGCTCTTGTAAATCTTTGCCTCATAGAAATAGTGCTGAGCAAAGTAGGCAATGATTCGATCTTCGTGACTCTTGCCTTTGTTCCGATACCAACCATAACATCCTTGCGGCGCTAGATTGGAGCCCAAGGTGACAATGAAATAATCGCTGATATTGTTATTGTAAGAACTAACATAGACAGGCCAGAAATTGGCGGATACCTGGTAAGTGTTGTAGCAGGGTCCCATAAGAGAGCTATCACATGTGCCAGTGTTATAGGCCACGCTGTACTGGTTTGTCCAAGCGTAGGATGCGGCCATTTGATCGATAGATACATAGCCGCTTTCACCGCTTGCTTTTACTAGGCTTGCGCGGTTTAGTTTAGCCAGAGCTGGTTTGTCATTGTTCCGGGTTTTAACCCAGTTTATAAATTCGTTAACTCGTATGGCTTTCTGGTTTTCCGATTCAATACCCAAAGGCTGCCAACCTTCCTCAGCGTGCGAGCCTCCAGCAACGGGCATCATGCCAAATCCATCAAGCGCCGCTTTGGGGTTGGAGCCGATCGCAATAAAGTCAAGGTAAGGTTGCTCTTTTTTCAACGCAATGGGCGCGCCTGTGTCAAGGATTTTACCCATAGTATCAATGCGTTGCTGCATGGCATTGGTGACAAGTACGTATTGCCCGGCTTTGATGACATCCTTGAGCTGCATGCGCTGCGTTGCATCGAGCTTGTCAAGATCGGCGGCGGAGAGCATGACGATACCGTCCGTCTGACCCGTCCAGAAATTAGCGCCCAAGGCAGCTTGCAGGGCATCGCCCAGCGTGCCGGAGAGCGGCAGGTTGAGCACATACGCCTTGAGTTCGGTATTGATGCTGGCGGCGAGCTTGGCTGAGCAGCCGGCCTCGCTGGAAGCTTTTTTGATTTCCACGGCGGTGCTGCCCACGGGCAAGCCCTTGGCATCGTAGGCGGTCAGAGTGTATTGACCGGGGTGCGCCTTTTCGGTGGCAATCGTGGCCGAGCATCCGTAAGGTTTGATAGAAGAGCAAGCGACTTTGGCACCCTCTTGGGCGATATTGCGCTGGCTCTCCTTGTTCACCAACGTCACCCGCAATTCGCGCAGGTTTGCCTGCGACGCGGGCAGGGCGAGTTCAACATCCACGCTGCTGAATTCATCCTTGGCGCAAGAAATGACGGGGGCGTCGTCCCCACCGCAGGCACTCAAAAGAAGGGTGGTGGTGCTCAGGGCAAGTAAGCGTAAACGCATGGTCGGAGCTCCTTTGTTGATTAAAATTTTGGGTCAGATCATGCCGCAAACCGCCAAGCGGTGACGCAAACCCCACGCAGGGCTATGTTTGCTTAGTTCATGTGATGTTTAATGCTGCTTGTGTGATTTTGTGTGACACTCCACGACAAAAATACATAGAGCTTACGCGAAACCCGGTTTCGACTCCCTCCTCCCTGATGGGGACGGACTGGGGAAATCGGCATAAGCTTTTGTTTTAGCTGATGCCGCGCGCCCCCAACCCTCTCACGCGAGGGGAGAGGGGGCTAATCCAGCTCCCTGCGTAAATCCTTTTTAAGCTACCTCGAAAAACCAGTCATACCCGCGAAGGCGGGTATCTGGATCGTTTTTTTACTGGGTTCCCGCCTACGCGGGAACGATGAATCAGGGGCTTTTCGAGCTATTCTTTAAATGTGACGGGTTGAAAAAAGGCAAGCTCAAGCACCCGCAGATGCCTGAGCCTTGCTCGTTGCGGCAAATGCTTTACTTGGGTGCAGCTGTCGCGTCGGCAAAGGGGACGTGGAGCGTTGAGGTATTGAAGACTTTGGGCTTGCCCGGGTTGCCGTCGCCGGCGGATTTATCATCCGGCCCCAACGGCATGGTGCCCCACTCGGTGTTTGTTGCACAGCCGACATCAAAAATCAGGCTGTGCTGCCCAGCGTTGCTATTGTTTTTTCCGGCGCAGTAGCCCATGTCGAGTTGGTAGTAGCCCTTATCAGCACACCCAAGCGAAGTAAAGGTACCCGTCCCATCACACTCTCCGTTCATATCCGGCCAGTACGCCCAGCCGAGTAGAACGCCGAGATCGAGTTCCACATTCAGATTGATGCGCTCGCCACCATAGGCCGGAACCCCCTGGGCCTGAGCCGATTGCTCGCGCACGGTTTTGTTGGCCTGCCAGATATACGTCGTCATAGGGCTGTATGTCGCGGCAACTTCGCTACCGTCAACCGCGCGGAAATCAAACCCCGAGCCGCCGCAGGCATGATTGTCCGGCATGACCGATGCCTTGACATAGTCTTTGGAATCGTAATCCCATTGCGCCACGCTGGGGTTGTTGCCCGCGCTGGAGGCGACGTTTGCCGTCGTACTCATCGAGGTGTAGGTCTGTTTGCTGCTGTTGCTAAAAGAAACCCCAGCCGAGAATCCTACGGTTCCTGTGGGCTCGGTACCTTTGAAACCAACCGAACCGTTGCCGGACAAACTCCAGGTTACGCCCGTGGTGACTTCAATTTCCCTAGCCGTGGTTTTCGGGGCGTAATCCGGATACACCATCAATTCATTGCCGCCCCAGAATGAGCCGCCATTTTGGTCGGATTTGTATACCTTGCCTTGCAGATAGTAATGCTGCGCAAAATAGCCAAGCAGACGGTTGTTGTGCTCCATGCCCTTGTTTTGATACCAGCCGTAGCAGCCTTGAGGCGCAAGGTTGGCACTCATTTCCACGACGAAGTAGTCGGTAATGCCGTTATTCGGCGAGCTGACATAGACCGGCCATATCTGGATGAGCGGTTGGTAAGTGTTGTAGCAGGGTCCAAGAAGCTGCTTGTCGCAGGTACCGGTGTCATAGCCCTCTTTGTAGAAAGGGCTCCAGGCAAAGGACGCAGACATTTGATCAATTTCAACTTCGGCTTCTTCGGGCGCGCTGGTGCTGATGACATGACTGGCGTGGCTCAAACTGGGGCGGGCATCCTTGCCGTCCGCACGGCTTTTGATCCATTGAGCAAAGTCATTGGCGCGATCGGCTTTGGAAAGGTCGGGTTCGATACCCAGGGGTTGCCAGCCGTTGCCAGTGGAAATGGGGAAAATGGCCGTGACATCCATCAGCGCCTTGGGCGTTGATCCCATGGCAAACGCGTCCAGATGAGGCACATCGGCTTTCAGGCTGATCGGCGCGCTGCGTTCGCCCAGAAGCTTGGCGAATTTTTCCAGATCGGCCTGCTTGGCATTGGCGACGAGAACAAACTGCTTGGCCTTGTAGGCTTGCTGGAGCTGCATTCGCTGCGTTGCATCGAGCTTGTCAAGATCGGCGGCGGAGAGCATGACAATACCGTCCGTCTGACCCGTCCAGAAATTGGCACCAAAGCGCTGTTGCAGGGCATTGCCCAGCGTGCCGGAGAGCGGCAGGTTGAGAACATACGCCTTGAGTTCGGTATTGATGCTGGCGGCGAGCTTGGCTGAGCAGCCCGCCTCGCTGGAAGCTTTTTTGATTTCCACGGCGGTGCTGCCCACGGGCAGACCCTTGGTATCGTAGGCGGTCAGGGTGTATTGGCCGGGGTGCGCCTTTTCGGTGCTGATGCTGCCCGTGCATTCATTAATGTCGCGGATGCAGCTAAGTTTGGCATCTTCCTGAGCAATATTGCGGTTGCTCTCCTTGCTCACCAATGCAATGTGCAGTTCGCTGTGGGCGGCGGCCAGGGATGCAGGCAGGACGAGATCGGCGTCCACGGTGTTGAATTCATCCTTGGCGCAATAAACGATAGTTTTGTCATCGCCGCCGCAGGCGGCCAGCAAAATGGTGGTGGTGCTCAGGGCAAGTAAGCGTAAACGCATGGTTGGAGCTCCCATTGGGTTTGACGAAGGCTGAAACGACTTGGTAGGTGCTTATGGGAACCTCGAAAAACCCCATCCATGGGATTTTTCGAGGGATTTCGTCGCGGGAAACCCGCGACGAAATCCCGCCATTTCAATCGCTTGCGCGATTTGGCGGCACTCTATTCATGGAGTGCCCGGGCACCTCGAAAGGTTTTTCGAGGTGAGATCGGAAGAGCGTCGTGTAGGGAAAGAGTGTAGATATCGGTGGTCG
>CALKWL010000008.1 GCA_938004235.1 uncultured Gammaproteobacteria bacterium | reverse complement strand
ATACGAGATTGACTGACGTGACTGGAGTTCAGATGTGTGCTCTTCCGATCTGTCGCAGGGCTACGGTAAAAAGGTTGTGGAGCGGCTCGCCGCGGATGTACAATCCGCCTTTCCCGGCATCGCCGGGTTTTCGCCGCTGAATGTCTGGCGTATGAGGGCGTTCTATGCCGCGTATGCAGCCGAGCCGTCAATTCTGTCACCGGCCGTGACAGAATCCGACGACAAAAAAATACCGTCACCGCCGGTGACAGAATCCGGGGGCGGCGTCCCGGCAATGCTGCCGCCGGAACCGTTTGCCTCCTTGCCGTGGAGCCACAATTTGATCCTGCTCCAGAAGCTGGAGAAAACCACGGACCGGCTCTGGTACGCCGTCATGGCCGTTAAACAGGGCTGGTCGCGTGATGTGCTGGCCTTGCAGATCGAATCTCAACTACGCAACCGGCAGGGGAGCGCCATTACCAATTTCGACGCCACTCTTCCGCCGCCGCAGTCCGATCTTGCCCAAGGCATGACCAAAGACCCGTATCTTTTCGACTTTCTGGCTCTGCGCAACAACGCCAACGAACGCGCTGTCGAGGAAGGGCTGATCCGGCACGTTGAAAAATTCCTGTTAGAATTGGGTGCCGGGTTTGCTCTGGTCGGCCGACAGGTGCATGTCGAAGTAAGCGGCCGGGATTTTTACCTTGACCTGCTATTCTATCATCTGATGTTGCGCTGCTTTGTGGTGATCGATCTGAAAGCGGGTGAATTCACGCCGGAGGCAGCCGGAAAGATGAATTTTTATCTGTCGGCGGTGGATGAACGCTTCAAGCAGCCCACTGACCAGCCTTCCATCGGCCTGATCCTTTGCCGGGGCAAAGATCGGGTGATTGCCGAGTACGCCTTGCGGGACCTGAGCAAGCCGATTGGCGTCTCTGATTATGTGACGCGCCTGGTTGAATCTCTGCCCGAGGATATGGAGGGGATGGTGCCAAGCGTTGCCGAACTGGAGGAAGCCTTGTCGGACGATGTGTCGTGACAGATTCACGTAGGGATTAGTGCAGGCAGTGCTTGCACAAATACGCTTGGAGAGAGTCCAACAAGCTGTTGGACTATTGTTTGAATGTCACTCGTAATCCAGATTTTCACGCACATGAAGTGAACTATTACCGACTGCTACAAGACTTATAACCGAGCCTCTTGCAAAATGTCATGAGGAAGGCTGGATACAAGGCGCACGGAGCGCAGCGATTGAGACATAACAGATAGTTAGGCGAATAAGCGAGCACCGCGCAACGACGTAGACGGCCTCCGCAATAGTTTTGCAGAGGCTCAACCGTATTTCTTGCATTTGCTTTTGGATGGTTTAGCCCCATGACCCCACACCCCTACACCGAAGACCAGCTCGTTGAGCAACCCGCCATCGGCCTCTTTGCCGCCCTTGGCTGGCAGACGCTTTGCGCTCTGGAGGAAACCTTCGGTGCAGGGGGCACGCTTGGTCGCGAAACCAAAGGCGAGGTGGTGCTGGTTGAGCGCCTGCGCGCAGCGCTGAGCACGTTCAACCCGAGCATGCCGCCGGAGGCGATCAGCAACGCCATCGACGAGCTGACCCGCGACCGTTCGGCCATGAGCCTGGAGGCGGCCAACCGCGAGGTCTACCGCCTGCTCAAAGAGGGGATTGCCGTCTCGGTCCCCGATCGGGAGCCCCTCACCCCCGGCCCCTCTCCCAGAGGGCGAGGGGGGCAAACCACCGAGCGACTGCGCGTCATCGACTGGCAGCACCCCGAGAACAACGACTTCCTGCTGGTCAGCCAGTTCAGTATCACCGGCAGCCTCTACACCTGTCGTCCGGATTTGGTCGGCTTCGTCAACGGCCTGCCGTGGGTGGTGATCGAACTCAAGAAGCCCGGCGTGCCGGCCCGCAACGCCTTTGACGAGAATCTCACCCACTACAAGCAGCAGATCCCGGCCCTCTTCTGGTACAATGCCCTGCTCATCGCCAGCAACGGCACTGACAGCCGCGTCGGCTCCCTCACCGCTGACTGGGGACGCTTCTTCGAATGGAAGCGGATCGAGCGCGAGGACGAACCGCGTCGGGTGTCGCTGGAGGTGATGTTGCGCGGTACCTGCGACCGCACCCGCCTGCTCGATCTGGTCGAGAACTTCACCCTCTTCTCCGAGCACAAGGCCGGGCTGGTCAAGATCCTCGGCCAGAACCACCAATATCTCGGGGTCAACA
>CALKWL010000007.1 GCA_938004235.1 uncultured Gammaproteobacteria bacterium | reverse complement strand
CGGGCGAGTTACTTTTCTTGCTCGTGCAAGAAAAGTAACCAAAAGAACACGCCCCTTGGGGTCGCCCTGCGGGCAAGCCGTGAACAAAGCGCCTACGGCAAGGCCGTCCCGACGCGACATCCATGTCTCGACGGGACTAAACAGGCCATCCATGGCCTGTTTACCATGCCTACAGCACTCCGTTCACGGCGACCCCAAACGGGGAACTGAAAACCGAAACCCGTACCGCGCTATCCATGGCGCTTTTACCCAGCCTCCACAGGCCAGTCCACGGCGGCATCAAAAGGGGAAGATAAATCCAAAACCAAATCCATGCAGTCAGCAAGGACGGTGAAAAAACTAACCCTCACGGCGTGATGTAAACCAGAGTCCCTTCAGGCAGTTTGTTGAACACATCCACCACATCGGCATTCAACATCCGCACGCAACCATGCGAGGCCGGACGACCAATCAACCCCTCCTCCGGCGTGCCGTGGATGTAAATGTAACGTTTGTAAGAATCGACCTTACCGCCCTGATTGACACCCGGCTCCATGCCGTCCAGCCAGAGGATGCGCGTAGTCACGTCGTCTTGCGGAATATCCTTGGGTTCACGGATGATCTCGGCAATGCGCCCGGTCGGCTTGCGCGCCTTGAACACCATGCCCTGCGGCTCGCCGTCACCAAACTTCTGCTTGACCTGATGCAAGCCCAGCGGGGTCTGATTACTGCCTTCCTGCGCGCCGGAACCAAACGCCGAGGTCGAAACCGGATAAGCCTTGAGCAAGCGACCGTCCTGCATCAGGTACAAACGCTGCGCTTCAATGGCCACCACCGCATAGATCTGACCGTCTTGTTTGAGTTGTTGCTGGGCGGCACGCACGGCATTGGAGCCTTTCAAAGCCTGCGGATCCAGGGCATCGCCCGCCATCGCTGCGCCCGCGCTCAACATCATCCATACCCCCAAAAGCGCTGCGACTGAACGAAACACCGACTTATTCCGCATTATGCAAACCCACCGTGACGATATCGCGCGAACGCCGCTCCTGGATTTCGTGCTTGGCATCGTCTGCCCGCACCCCGGCCACGGCGGCCAGATATTCTTCGGTGACATCGCCCGTCACGTACTCGCCGGTAAAGCAGGAACAATCGTAACGCGTGATGCTCGGATGACCTTCGCGCACGGCGTCAATCAGGTCATCCAGCTCCTGGTAGATCAGGCGGTCGGCGCCAATGGCCTCGCCCACTTCGGCCTCGGAGCGCCCATGCGCAATCAGCTCATCCGGTGAAGGCATGTCGATGCCGTAAACATAGGCATAACGCACCGGCGGCGCGGCAGAAGCCATGTAGACCTTATTGGCGCCGGCTTCACGCGCCATGCGGATAATTTCCGCCGACGTGGTGCCGCGCACGATGGAATCGTCCACCAGCAGTACGTTCTTGCCTTCGAATTCCAGGTCGATGGCATTGAGCTTCTGGCGCACGGACTTCTTGCGCTGCGCCTGCCCCGGCATGATAAAAGTGCGGCCAATGTAGCGGTTCTTGATGAAACCTTCACGGTACGGCAGCCCGAGGGACACCGCCATTTCCAGGGCGGCGGTGCGACTGGTATCCGGAATCGGAATAATCACGTCAATGTCGTGCTCCGGCCAATCGCGACGCACTTTGTCCGCGAGTTTGACGCCCATGCGCATCCGCGCCTGATAGACCGAAATACCATCCATGATCGAATCCGGGCGCGCCAGATAGACAAATTCGAAAATGCACGGCGCATAGGTCGAGTGGCTGGCGCATGCCTGGGTGAAAATCTCGCCCGCCTCCGAAACAAAAATCGCCTCGCCAGGAGCCAGATCGCGTACCAGCTCAAAACCCAGGGCATCCACTGCCACGCTTTCCGATGCAATCATCACCTCGGTTCCATGCTCTGTAGTGCGCGTGCCGTAGCACAGCGGACGCAAGCCAAACGGGTCGCGGAAAGCAAACACGCCCATTCCGGCAATCAGTCCAACGACGGCATAGCCGCCCTTGATGCGCCGGTGCACGCGCTCGATGGCGCCGAACACGTCTGCCGGCTCCGGATGCAGCTTGCCGCAACGCTGCATCTCGTGGGCGAACACGTTCAGCAGCACTTCAGAATCCGAGGTGGTGTTGATGTGACGCAGATCCTGTTCGTGCAATTCCACGCGCAAGGCGTCGGTATTGGTCAGGTTACCGTTGTGTCCAAGGCCAATGCCGTAGGGCGCATTGACGTAAAACGGCTGCGCTTCGGCGGCGGAATCATTCCCCGCCGTAGGGTAACGCACATGCCCAATGCCGATATTGCCGTGCAGCTGGCGCATGTGGCGGGTGTGGAAGACGTCCTTGACCAGCCCCTTGTCCTTGCGTTGGTAAAAACGACCGTTTTCGCAGGTCATCATGCCCGCAGCATCCTGACCACGATGCTGCAAAATTGTCAGCCCGTCATAAATCATCTGGTTAACGGGAGAACAACCAACGACACCAATAATTCCGCACATGGGCATTACTCACAAATGAAAATGGCTAGACATATCTTGAGGCAAAAGACCGGCAATCGACTGCGCAACCGGCGTCAGATAACGAATCATCTGCGACTCCTTCCACCAGGCATCTTGCGGCATGGGCGTCAGGCTCCCCAACAGCAGCAGCACGCTCACCAGAAACACGCCGCGCGCCAAACCGAAGACCACGCCGATGCTGCGATCCGAACCTGAAAGCCCGGTTTTTTGCACCAGCAATCCAATGACCGCGTTAATGATGCCGCCGACAATCAGGGTGACGATAAACAGGGAGACAAAGGCAATCGCCAGACGCGCCGAGGGAATATCGATGCTTGCAGGAACCATGGGCGCAAGATGCGTGCAATAAAATAGCGCCACCAAAAACGCCGCCACCCAGGTCAGGAGAGAGATCATCTCCTTCATAAAGCCGCGCAGGATGCTGATAAGCGAAGAAAACGCGATGATGCCGATCAGCACAAAATCAATGGTCGTCAACTGCATGACAATGAAGCCAAAAAGAAAGCCGCATTCTAACCGCTAGGCATCCAGGCTGCCATGCTGAAGGAAGGCGCCCCCTCAATCCATCAAAAAAAGCAACCCAACAAGAAAAGGCGCCATCAGGCGCCTTTTTCAAATTCATATGCCCCCTGCGCTAAACAAGCAGGGGTGCGAGCCTGACTACTCGGCCTCGGCTTCAGCAACGATCGTCACATTGACGACTGTGTTGACATCAGCGTGCAGGTGCAGGGTCACTTCGTAACCACCCACCATGCGCAAAGGGCCTTCGGGCAGACGCACTTCGCGCTTTTCGACGGCATGACCGGCGGCGCTCAGCGCCTCGGCAATCTCGGATGTGCCGATGGAGCCGAACAACTTGCCCTCGTCGCCCACCTTGGCAGCGATGGAAACCGCGACGCCCGCCAAAGCCTTGGCGCGCGCCTGAGCTGCGGCCAGGATTTCCTTGGCTTTCAGCTCAAGCTCGGCACGCAGGGCAGCAAACTCGGCCACGTTGGAACGTGTTGCCGCCTTGGCCTTGCCGTAGGGAATCAAAAAATTGCGTGCGTAACCATTACGCACATTGACGACGTCGCCCAGGCTTCCCAGGTTTTCGACTTTACTCAGCAGAATAACTTGCATGATGCACCTTTCTCCTTAGTGGCTATCGGTGTACGGCAGCAGCGCGATATAGCGCGCACGCTTGATGGCTTCAGCCAGCATACGCTGGTAACGCACCTTGGTACCGGTCACACGGCTGGGAATGATTTTGCCGGTTTCGGTCAGGAAACCCTTCAAGGTCGCCAGATCCTTGTAATCGATATGGGTTGCGCCTTCGGCGGAGAACTTGCAAAACTTGCGACGACGGAAAAAACGTGACATGTCTGTTTACCTCATCAACGCCTTAGGCGGACTCGTTGGTGTTTTCATCGGCAGGCGCACGACGGCGCGGGCGCGCATCATCGGAGCCTTCATCGGAGGAGGCACGGCGTGAGCGCGGCTCTTCTTCCTTCATCATGAAAGACGGCTCGGTTTCAGCCGCGTCCATCTTGATGACCATGTCACGAATCACGGCATCGTTGAAGCGGAAGGCATCATTCAGTTCAGCCAGCGCCTTTTGTGAGCACTCGATGTTCATCATCACGTAGTGCGCCTTGTGAATTTTCTGGATCGGGTAAGCCAGCTGACGGCGCCCCCAATCTTCAAGACGGTGGATTTGACCGCCATCCGCCTGGATCAGGGCGCGATAGCGCTCGATCATGGCCGGAACTTGCTCGCTCTGATCTGGATGAACCAGAAACACGACTTCATAATGTCGCATGGTTAACTCCCTATGGATAACAGCCTGCCGCCTGTACTTATTGTCATGGGCGGTCAGACAGGGTGGATGCGCACTGGACAGCCCGATGCACAAGAAAGCGCGAGATTATACGCGGCAAAATGGTCGACGGCTAGTCTGAAATCGCTCCCATACGCTGACGCCGAACCTCGTACAGGGTTACGCCCGCGGCCACCGAAACATTCAGACTTTCCACTGCGCCCAGCATGGGCAGCTTGACCAGCTCATCGCAGGACTCGCGCGTCAGGCGGCGCAGACCGCTGCCCTCGGCACCCATAACAACGGCAAGCGCATGTTTTGCAAGGTCGGAGGAGTACAGCATGTGATCCGCCTCGCCCGCCAGACCAATCACCCAGATGTCGCGCTGCTTGAGCGTATCCAGCGTGCGCGCAAGATTGGTCACCTGCACGAAGGGCAGGCTTTCCGCCGCCCCGGACGCGACTTTGCGCGCCGTGGGCGTCAGACTGGCCGCACGATCTTTCGGCGCAATCACGGCATGAACGCCGGCTCCGTCCGCCACGCGCAGGCAGGCGCCCAGGTTGTGCGGATCGGTCACACCGTCCAGTACCAGCAGCAAGGCAGGTTCGTCCAGGCGATCAAGCAAGGCGTAAAGATCGTTTTCATCGTAGCTGCGCGGCGGGCGATACTGCGCCGCCACACCCTGGTGCCGATCCACCCGGGTGAGCTTGTCCAGCTCGCGCATCTCAACTCGCTGAATCTTAACGCCTACTTCGTGCGCCAGCGTTTCCACATGCTGTAAACGCTGGTCACGGCGACCTTCAGCGCACATCAAGCGAATGATGTTCTCCGGGTCATTGCGCAGCACGGACTCGACCGCGTGCAAGCCGAACAGCCAGAGGTCGGCGCGCGGGCTTTCTTCGTGGTGCTGTTCGACCGTTTCCGCCGATTTTCTACGCGGAGTAAGCGTTCGACTCATTCCGGCTTTTTCCGGCGCGGCGCGCGCCGACGGCGTGACGACAGGCTTTTTTCACCAGGCTGGCGACCCGCAGGGCGGTTGCCGTGGGTAATCGCAGAAATACGATTGCCATTAACCTCGTCTTCTTCCTCGTCTTCGATATCTTCAAGCAACAGAATTTGCACGAGCGGCTCGCCGCGGTTACCGATATTGTCGTCATCCGCCTCTTCGGTTTCGACATTCGTCCACAGTGCCCTGGGTTGCAGATCATCCGTCTCGGAGCTGTCGCTCGATGGTTTAACCTCGGATTTGTCGGCTTGGTTTTTCTTGCGACGACGACGCTTCTTGCGACTGGGTTGCGCGTCTTCCGCGTCCTCGCCGCCCTCCTCCATGACGCTATCGTCCACAGGTGCCTCAGCCGCGACGACAGACTGATCGGCGGGCGCGTGCGGGCGAGAAAGCTTTACGCCTGCCTGGTCGCGCGGCAACACGAACTCGATTTTCTTGTCGTCAAGATCAACCCGCGCCACCTGCACGGTCACGCTGTCGCCCAGACGGTAGATTTTGCCGCCGCGCTCGCCGACCAGACGGTGACCCACAGGATCGAAGCGGTAGAAATCCTTGTTCAGCGCCGTGATATGCAGCAAACCTTCAACGAAAATCCCCTTGAGCTCAATGAACAGGCCAAACGAAGTGACCGAGGTAATGACGCCCTCAAACACCTCGCCCACATGATCCTGCATGTACTCACACTTCAGCCAATCGGCGGCATCGCGCGTAGCTTCATCGGCCAGACGCTCATTGTTGGAGCAATGCTCGCCAATCAAAGCCATTTCATCATGCGTATAAGGGAAATTTTCAGCACCGCCGGTACGCAGGACGTGGCGAATGGCGCGATGCACCAGCAGATCCGGATAGCGACGAATCGGCGAGGTAAAGTGCGCGTACTGGGTTTGCGCCAGACCGAAGTGGCCGATGTTGTCCGGCGAATACACCGCCTGTTTCATGCTGCGCAGAATCACCGTCTGGATCAGATGCGCATCTTCACGTCCTTCGGCGGCCTGTAGAACTGCGTTGAAATCCTTGCCGTCCGGTTTGTCGCCGCCGCCCAGGGACAAGCCCAATTCGCCCAGGAAGGTGCGCAGATCGACAAGCTTTTCCGGCTTGGGCGTATCGTGAATGCGGTACAGACCAACGATCTTGCGGCGCTCAAGGTAACGCGCCGCCGCCACGTTGGCGGCAATCATGCACTCCTCGATCAGGCGATGCGCATCGTTGCGCTCATACGGAACGATGGCCTCGATCTTGCGCCCCTCACCGAACACAATCTTGGTTTCAACGGTGTCAAAGTCCATGGCGCCGCGACGATTGCGCGCCTCATGCAGCGTTTTGTACAGCTCATGCAGCGCTTCAAAATGCGGCACAAGCGCAGCGTATTGCGTGCGCAGCGTTTCATCCTTATCCAGCAGGATCTTACCGACCTGGGTATAGGTCATGCGGGCGTGCGAGCGCATCACCCCTTCGTAGAAACGCGAGCGGATAATGTCACCTTCACGGTTGATGAGCATTTCGCAGGTCAGACAAAGGCGATCCACATGCGGATTGATGGAGCACAGGCCGTTGGAGAGCACTTCCGGCAGCATTGGAATCACCCGCCCCGGGAAGTACACCGAAGTGCTGCGCATAAAGGCTTCGTGATCCAGCGGACTGCCCACGGTCACGTAATGCGAGACATCGGCAATCGCCACCAGCAGACGCCAGCCCTTGGCCGTGGGTTCGCAATACACGGCATCGTCAAAATCGCGCGCGTCTTCGCCGTCGATGGTGACCAGCGGCGTATCACGCAAGTCCACCCGGCCAAGCTTGTCCTGCTCGCTGACATCTTCACCCAGACCGGCAATTTGTTCCTTCACTTCCTGCGGCCAGACATTGCGCAAATTATGGGTGTGAATGGAAACGTCAATTTCCATTCCAGGCGCCATATGGTCGCCCAGAACCTCGACCACGCGCCCGACCGGCTTGTTGCGCGCCGTCGGCTGCTCAACCAGCTCCACGCGCACGATCTGCCCGTCTTGAGCCTCGCCCAACGCATCCAGGGGAATCAGCACGTCCTGGGTAATGCGTTTGTTGTCGGGTGTGACAAAGGCGATCCCGGATTCAAGCACCAGGCGCCCCACCACCTGAGCGTTGGCGCGTTCGATCACTTCAACCAGCGCGCCTTCACGCCGACCGCGATGATCGACATTGATGACCTGCACCACAGCGCGGTCTCCATGCAGCAAGGCGCGCATCTGGCGTGCCGCAAGGAACAGGTCGTCCCCGCCTTCGTCCGGGGTAAGGAAGCCGAAACCATCCTTGTGGCCAATGACGCGACCGCGCACCAGCTCGCCCTTGACCAGGGGGATATAGCCGCCCTTGCGGTTACGGATCAGCTGACCGTCGCGCTCCATGGCGCGCAAACGGCGGCGCAGCGCCTCAATGCGCTCATCCTCGTCGTAGCCGAAATCAAGCAGCAACCGCTCGAACGTCATTGGCCCCGTGTGCCCCTTGATTTTTTCCAGGATCAACTCACGGCTGGCAATCGGATTGTCGTATTTTTCCGCTTCACGCTCGGCGTATGGATCGCGTTGTTCAGTCATGCAAACTTGGACTCATGGTAATAGTTAAAAAACTGCGACAAAACATTCAGGGCACGTCCATAAATCCACTGAAGCCGCGCTTGCTTCGTCAAAATTCGGCTCAAAATGCTCGAATAGTTTATCTATGCTGCGCTTTTTCGCCGTATTTTTCCTTGCCATCATCGGCTTGATTGAATTTATGAACGAGCCCTTCGGCATACCGTGCTGTGAGGATATCCCGCGCGTCGTTTGCGCGCGCAGGCCGCCGTCAGGGCGCCACGGGATGACGCAGTACAATGGTTTCCTCGCGATCCGGCCCCGTGGAAATAATATCCACCGGAACGCCGCAAACCTCCTCAATGCGGCGAATATAAGCACGCGCCGTATCAGGCAAATCCTCGATGCGCCTCACCCCCACCGTGGATTGCGACCAGCCCGGCATGGCTTCGTACACCGGCTCGATGGAGGCAAAACCATCCGCGCCCACCGGCGGCGCCTGCGTGACATGACCATCCACCTTGTAGCCCACGCAGAGTTGCAGGGTATCCAGCCCGTCGAGCACGTCCAGCTTGGTAATGCACAGACCGGTCAGGCCGTTGATG
>CALKWL010000006.1 GCA_938004235.1 uncultured Gammaproteobacteria bacterium | reverse complement strand
AGATTGACTGACGTGACTGGAGTTCAGACGTGTGCTCTTCCGATCTGTCACAGATTAAAACCGCGCCCTGAACTTTGGGCTCGTAAGCTTGCCTGCTTATTTTGGCAAAAGGCTAAACGCGCCCGGCGCCCGCATAGCGCTTTTTCCAGTACGCATCGCTCAGGCTGGTAATTTCAACATCCTTGCCCGCTGAGGGCGCATGTACAAATTGACCGCTGCCCACATACAGGCCGACATGGCTAATACGCGAAGAGCGCTGACGGAAAAACACCAAGTCGCCAGGACGCAGATCCGAGGTCGTTACACGGGTGGTCACCGAATACATGCTGCGCGAATCACGGGGAAGCTGCACACCCGCTGCAAGATAAGAAAAATTCACCAAACCGCTGCAATCAAAGCCCTGATCAGGATTGTCACCGCCCGGGCGGTAGTCCACGCCACGCTGTTTAAGCGCCACTTCCAGTGCCTTGGCGGCTTGCGGAGATGCCGGGGGCTTTTCCTGCAAGGGGGCTGGATAGTGAGAATCGAACGAGGCTGTCTTCTTCTCGCTGACCACGGAACACCCCGAGGTCAGGCCAAGCACGCATCCCAAAGCCAGGATGGGGAGAAAAACGCCAGCGCGACGCAAGCGAAGGCTGCTCCAAGAGTTCGTCCGCATTGGGGACAGTGCACTGCTTTGTTTCAAGCGATTCTCACATGTTTTTTTGGACTTCGAACGATTATGCCCATTCAGCCTTTGAAGGCAAGCACCCAGCACTGGTGAATGCGCGGGTTACGTGCAAAGTCTTTCGGAATCGAGGCCTGGCTGACATTCTGAATCGCAAGATCAGACAATGATGCTTCGTCGAGTTTGAAGCGCTGCAAATTGTTGGAAAACACCAACTTCCCGCCCTTGCGCAACAGATGCAGCGCCTTGCGCAGCATGGCGACATGATCGCGCTGAACGTCCAGCGTGCCCTGCATGCGCTTGGAGCTGGAAAAGCTCGGCGGATCAATAAAAATCAGATCAAACAGTTCGCGCGCCTGCACCGCCTCATCCAGCCATGCCAGGCAATCCGCCTGTATCAGATGATGTTTGCTTCTGCTCAAGCCGTTGAGCTCAAGATTGCGCCGCGCCCACTCCAAATAGGTGCGCGACATATCCACCGATGTTGTCGAGCGCGCCCCGCCCAGCCCCATTTGCACACTGGCCACACCGGTGTAGCAGAACAGATTGAGGCAATCCTTACCCTGCGCCCATTCGCCTAACCACGCACGGGTGAGGCGGTGATCGAGAAACAGCCCGGTATCCAGATAATCAGTGAAATTCACCAGCACGGTAGCCTCACCCTCGCGTACCTTGTGAAAAACACCGCGTTCGTCCTGCTTTTCGTATTGCGACTCGCCGCGTTGGCGCTCGCGCACACGCAGGAAAATCTGTTCCGGCTCGACCTGCAACACCTCCGGCAACACCGACAGGGTTTCACGCAAGCGTCGGCGCGCATCCTCCTGCGACACCTTGGCCGGAGCGGCATATTCCTGCACATTCACCCAGCGTTTGCCATCCAGATCGTGATACAAATCAATGGCCTGAGAGTATTCAGGCATATCGGCATCGTACACGCGAAAACATGACACGCCCTCCTTCGTTGCCCAGCGCGTGAATTCCTTTAAATTCTTGCGCAGGCGGTTGGCCACCATCTGCGCGCCACTGGACTCCGCCATTGGCGCGCAGGCACGCACGAGGCGCGCCGCCGAGCCGTCATCCTGCACACGCGGTGCCAGACGCTGATCCTCCTGCAGATGAAAACGCAGCAAACGGCACTCAATCGGCCCATTGAGCACTTCGTGTGCCCGAAAGGCTCGCCAGCCAAGATGCCAGGATTCCGCCTCCTTGGGCAGAATCATCGCGGCCTCCCAACCCATAAGCTCCCGACGCATCGCCTCACCCAAAGCTGCATACAGCGCGGGCATATTGCCCACCTCGCCCAAACGCTCTCCATACGGCGGGTTGGTCAGCATCAAGCCGTGTTCGGGCTTGTCGGCAGGCAGATGCAGATCCTCCACCCGCCCCTGTGCCACACGAACAAACTCATCCAAACCGGCACGCTCCAGATTGGCCTGCACCACAGGGATAATGCGTGCATCCCGATCAAACCCCAGCATCAGCGGCAACTGCTCCAAGCCAATATCGGCACGATTGCGCATCTCATCCTGTAGCCTCGCCCACACCTCGGCCTCATGCTGCGGCCAATGCTGCAAGGCCCACTGCTTGCGCAAAATGCCCGGCGCGACATCGCCCGCCATCCAGCCCGCTTCAATCAGCACGGTTCCCGAACCGCACATCGGATCCACAAAGCCACCACCCGCCTTGGCAATCGCTGGCCAACCCGCACGCCACAACAGCCCGGCCGCCAGCGTCTCACGCAAGGGCGCATCGCCCGCTTCTACTCGATACCCCCGCTGATGTAGCGCCTCTCCCCCAACCAGATCCAGTGTCAGGCGCGCCTTGTCGCCGGATAAATGAACATGCACCACCTGGGCGGGGCGCTGCGGATCAACCAAGGAGCGCCGCCCAAGCGTGGTTTGCAGCGCATCGACAATCGCATCCTTGACCTTTTGCGCGCCAAAACCGGTGTTGTTGATATTCGGGTTGCCGCCATGAAAACTCACGGCAAAGCTCAATTCGGGATTTAACCAGCGCGACCAAAGCTGGCGCTTGGTTTCACCATAGAGTTGCAGCGCGTCAACGGCATCGATCTGCGCAATTTCCACCATCACCCGGCTGGCCACACGCAGCCATAGGCAAGCGCGATAACCCAGCTCCAGATCACCGGTAAAGTGCACTCCGGCAGGATGCTCACGCAAATCCGTCGCGCCCAGCGCGCGCAACTCTTCCGCCGCCACAGACACCAGGCCGCGCGCGGCGCTGGCAAAAAATACAAACGAAGTCACAGGCGTTTCCACATCAACGAAGGCGAGCATGATAGCGTGTCGTGGCACAATCGCCTTGCGCGAGCTTGCAAGCTGGCAAACAGCCCCCAAAATCTGACGCCGTATCAGACGGCTGAGGTGCTTATTTTCAGCCGTCTGATACGGCGGGACACGGATGTCCCGCACGCAAATCAATCACGCAGGTGATTGATTTATCGCTATCGAGTCCGGGCGTTTACCGGACGCGATCGGACTGAAAAACTCATGGATAAGTTTTTCAGCCTCCTAATAATCTTAAAATTCAAGGCTGAAACTCATGGAAAGCTACCACGGCACCACCATTCTCTGTGTGCGACGCAACGGCCAAACCGTGATCGGCGGCGACGGCCAGGTCTCCCTCGGCGCAAGCATCGTCAAGGGCAATGCACGCAAAGTGCGTAGACTCTTTGACGGCAGGGTGATTGCCGGATTTGCCGGCGGTACAGCGGATGCCTTCACCCTGTTCGAGCGTTTTGAAGACAAGCTGGTTAAACACGGCGGCAATCTGGTGCGCTCGGCGGTCGAACTGGCCAAGGACTGGCGCACCGACCGTGCCATGCGCCGCCTGGAGGCCATGTTGATCGTGGCTGACAAGGAAGCCATGCTCACCATCTCCGGCCTGGGCGATGTGCTTGAGCCGGAACATGAGCTGCTGGCCATCGGTTCCGGCGGCGCCTATGCCCAGTCGGCAGCACGCGCTCTGCTGCAACACTCCAGCCTCAGTGCGCGCGAAATTGTCGAAGTCTCGCTCGGAATCGCCGCGGACACCTGCGTGTACACCAACCGCAACTTTACCCTTGAAGTTCTAACCGACGGCTGAAATAACAGGCGGCCGACATAAGTATTTCAGCCGCCTGATAAGCGAATAAGCCAAAATCCAACCCGAAGCGAATCCATAGCATGACCACACTGACCCCTGCCCAAATCGTTGCCGAACTGGACAAGCACATCGTCGGCCAAGCCGATGCCAAACGCGCTGTGGCGATTGCCCTGCGCAACCGCTGGCGCCGCCAAAACGTCGCCGAACCGATGCGCAGCGAAATCACGCCGAAAAACATTCTCATGATCGGCCCCACCGGCGTAGGTAAAACCGAAATCGCCCGCCGCCTGGCCAAATTGGCCGAAGCGCCGTTTTTGAAAGTCGAAGCCACCAAATTTACCGAAGTGGGCTATGTTGGTCGCGATGTGGAAAGCATCATCCGCGATCTGGCTGAGGTCGGCATGAAAATGCTGCGCGTAAGCGCACAAGCCAAGGTACGAGACAAAGCCGCGGAAGCGGCAGAAGAGCGTGTGCTCGATGCCCTCTTACCGCCGCCGCGCAGTCTGGGGCAGGAAACCGGCGCGTGGGAGAGCGACAGCAACACCGAAAAGGCCTACAGCAACACGCGCGAAAAATTCCGCCAGAAACTGCGCGACGGCAGCCTGAATGACAAGGAAATCGAGGTTGAACTGGACGCAGTGCGCAGCAGCGTTGAAATCTTCAGTCCGCCCGGTATGGAAGATATGACCAATCAGCTCAAGGGACTGTTTCAAAACATGGGCACAGGCAAAACCCAGCGCAAGAAAATGCGTGTGGACGAAGCTCTGCGTGCGCTGACTGAAGATGAAGCCGCCCGCCGCGTGAATGACGACGAACTTAAAGCCGAAGCCGCGCAACTGGTCGAACAACGCGGCATCGTGTTTATCGACGAAATCGACAAAATTTGCCGCAAAGGCGAATACAGCGGCAGCGATGTCTCCCGCGAAGGCGTGCAGCGCGACCTGCTGCCGCTCATCGAAGGCAGCACAGTCACCACCAAGATCGGCATGATTAACACTGATCACATCCTGTTCATCACCTCCGGCGCCTTCCATGTCTCGCGTCCCTCGGACTTGATCCCCGAACTGCAAGGCCGTCTGCCCATCCGCGTTGAACTCAATGCGCTGAGCGCCGACGATTTTGTGCGCATTCTCACTGAGCCGGACGCAGCGCTTATCAAGCAATACCAAGCCCTGCTGGCCACCGAGGGCGTGACTATTGAATTCACCGAAACCGCCATTCGCCGTCTGGCTGAAGTCGCGTTTGAAGTGAATACCAGCACTGAAAACATCGGCGCACGTCGCCTGCACACCGTGGTCGAACGCCTGCTGGAAGAGCTGGCATTCGATGCCCCGCAGCGCCGCGGCGACTCCATCCGCCTGGATGCCGCCGATGTGGACGAAAAGCTCGGCGTGCTGGCCAAGCGCGAGGATTTGAGCCGGTATATCCTTTAACAGGATGTTGAAAAAGGGCTTTCCTGCCCTTTTTAAATTCACCTCGTCGCGGTACATGCCTGGTGCAACGATGGAATGCGCAGCATTCCCCGAAGGACTGGGGACATGGATGTGCCCAGCCGCGACGGTCTCCGAAGATCAATCACTCAGCGTGTCTGATCTTCGTGCAAGCCATCCCTAGCTTGCACGGACTGAGTGTTTTTCAACATCCTGTTAGCCTTGCATTATCCGGGCAAGAGCTCGGCTGTTTTTTGGCATTTGCGCAAATGGAAAGGCAAGATACCATCCGCTAACGACCCTACTCATGGAGGACATGAAGGCATGTGGAGCACAGAGCAGGTTCTGGGCGGCCTATCCGTCGAAACGTTTTTGCGTGATTACTGGCAGAAAAAACCGCTGCTGATTCGTCAGGCGTTCCCGAACTTTGAGGCTCCCGTGACGCCGGAGGAGCTGGCAGGCCTGGCCTGCGAGGAAGGCGTGCACAGCCGCATGGTGCTGGAAAACTGCGGCAGCAAGCCTTGGGAATTGCGCTACGGCCCCTTCAGCGAAGAGGATTTCAGCACTTTGCCCGCCGAGGGCTGGTCGATTCTGGTATCTGATGTGGAAAAAGCTCTGCCGGAAATCATGGCGATTGTCGAACCGTTTCGTTTTATTCCCGATTGGCGTATTGACGATCTGATGATGAGCTACGCTCCGCCCGGCGGCTCGGTCGGCGCGCATGTCGATCAATACGATGTGTTTTTGCTGCAAGCGCATGGCCGCCGCCGCTGGATGATCGAAAGCCAGGCGCGCGATGACGAGAATGCTTATATCGACGGCCTGGATCTGCGCATACTCAAAGACTTCAATCCCGATCAAAGCTGGGAACTGGAACCCGGCGATTTGCTCTACTTACCGCCTGGCGTACCACATCACGGCATTGCTCTCAGCGAGTGCATGACCTGGTCGATCGGCTTCCGCGCCCCTGCGCACAGCGACATCGTCAGTGCCGTGTGTGACGCCCTGATTGAGCGTGTCAGTTCGCGCGTGCGTTATACCGACCCAGATCTGGCCTCGCAGCCCAATCCCGGCGAGATCAGCCGGGCTGCGCTGGATAAACTCAGTGCGCTGGTGCGTAATGCCATCACACCGGACGATGCCTTACTGCAACGCATCCTTGGCGAATGGCTGACTGAGCGCAACCTCAATCTTGCCGCCATGTATCCCGAAAACGAGCCCTTGGACGCCGTGTCTTTGCGCGAGATGATCGAGAACGGCGCGGTGCTGCAACGTGTGCCGGCGGCGCGCATGGCTTTTATCCAGCGCCCGCAAGACCTGCTGTTTTTCATTGACGGGGAGTACATTGAACTGGCGGGCACGGAACGTGCAAGCGTCGAAATGCTGTGCCGTGAGCACCACTTCCACATGGATGGGCTGACGTCCTATCCCGAGACAATCTGGACGCTGTTGCATCGCATGTATGCGCGCGGGGCGGTCATGCTGCTGGAGGAAGCTTAAATGAACGACCCGATTATCATTATCGGCATGGGAGAGATCGGCAGCGTTCTGGCGCGCGGTTTTCTGCGCGCTGGGCATCCTGTGTACCCGGTGACGCGCCAGATGGCGCTGGATGACGCCCATCGCATCAATCCGGAGCCCATGGCCGTGATTCTTGCCGTAGGCGAAGCTCAGTTGCAGGGATGTCTGCATGATATGCCCCTGCCCTGGCGCGACCGTCTGGTCTTGCTGCAAAACGAGTTGCTGCCGCCCGATTGGGAGGGGCATGGATTGCAGGCTCCGACCATCATGTCGGTCTGGTTTGAAAAGAAAAAAGGCATGGATAGCAAACCGCTTCTGTCATCCCCGGTATTCGGACATCATGCCGGTCTTATCATGACGGCCATGCACCATGTTGATCTACCCGCACGCGAGGTCAACAGCATGGATGCCATGGTTTGGGAGCTGGTACGCAAGAATGTGTATATTCTGACCTCCAATATCGCTGGACTGGCCGTAGGCGGCACGGTTGATGAGCTTTGGGCGCAGCATGAGCCCCTTGCGCGCGCGGTTGCACTTGAAGTCATCCTGCTTCAGGAAGCGCTGACCCAAATGACGTTCGATCATGAGAAACTGGTTCAGGGTATGCTCGAAGGTTTTCGCGGCGACCCAGCGCACAAGTGTATGGGACGGACGGCTTCAGCGCGTCTTGAACGCGCCTTGCAAGCCATGCAGCACCACGGCATCGTCGCTCCAACGCTCCAATCCATTGCAGAAAAACTCACGCCTCAGTGACGATTTTTAATTAAATCGCTAAAACTTCCATCTACACTAAGGGCTATTTAGAGCTCGCGAGACTTACCATCATGAAAACCATCCTGGTCGTTGACGATTCAAAAACAGCCCGCCTGACCCTGAAGAGAAAGCTTGACCTGCAAAACTATCAAGTCGAAATGGCTGATTCCGGTGAAGCTGCGATTGAACTTCTCCAGCACAGCGCACCGCCGGCTCTCATCTTCATGGATGTTTTAATGGGCAATATGAGCGGCTACGAAGCGGCAGCTGAAATCCTGAAGCTCCCCGCCATGCGCGATGTGCCGATTGTCATGTGTACATCCAAAGACAGCCAGGAGGATCGCGACGAGGCCGCCAAGAACGGCGCCAAGGGCTTTATTATCAAACCCATCAGTGATGAGGCGCTTGAGCAAGTACTCCGTGAACTGGTAATCGAACGCGTGCAGACAGCGCCCCAGGTCGAAATCGCCCACGTTGCAGAGGAAGCCCCTGTCGCCGAGGCGCCGCCAGTCCTGGCGCAACCACAATTCGTCATTACCGCAGAGCTCGAATCCCTGGTGCGCCAGATGGTCGAACAGGCCAATCTGCAACGCGCCGAAGAGGCCGCATCCCAGGTGGTTCATGCCGCGCTCGGCGAGCACCTGCACCAGGTGGAAGACATCCTGTAGGGCAAAATCAGCATCCTCAGTTCCAGCCTCGCCGCCCTGCATACGGCACATGACAGGGCGCAGGCTGAGCACGAGACAGCTCAGCGCGCACTGCTTGAAGCCATGCCCAAGGAGGGCTCATCCGAGGTTAGCGAACGCATCGCAGACCAGATTACCCAGCAATTGCGCGAGTTTGAAGCCGAGGAACATTCCAAACGCGCCATCCATGAGCTTGAGATGCAAAGCCGACTGGAGAAGAGCTTGCAGGGACAGGCCGAACACACGGCGCAATCTGCCGCCGAGCGCATGATGAGATCGGAAGAGCACACGTCTGAACTCCAGTCACGTCAGTCAATC
>CALKWL010000005.1 GCA_938004235.1 uncultured Gammaproteobacteria bacterium | reverse complement strand
GATTGACTGACGTGACTGGAGTTCAGACGTGTGCTCTTCCGATCTAGCGTCGCCTTGGCATGATTGACAAAACCTTGGAAAAATTCCTGCACCAGCTGGGTTTCAAAGGTACCGATGCTGGCGCGGGTAAAGTCGCACTCAAAAACCAAACCAGGACGGCCGGAAAGATCAATCACTACTCGGGAAAGCGCTTCATCCAGCGGCACATAAGCGTGGCCGTAACGGCGGACGCCGCGCTTGTCACCCACCGCCTGCGCCAGCGCCATGCCCAATGTGATGCCGATGTCCTCCACGCTGTGATGATCGTCGATATGCACATCGCCATCACACTCGATGTCCAGATCCATCATCCCATGACGCGCAATCTGGTCGAGCATATGCTCAAGAAACGGCACGCCGGTGCGAAACGTGCCGTGCCCTGCGCCATCCAGATTGATACGCACCCGCACACGGGTTTCCAGCGTGTTACGGTTAATTTCCGCCACGCGCGCACGGCTTGAGAGAGCACGAGGTGACTCCGACGCGGGCGATAAACCCAACGAAGGCTCTTCCATGGCGCGAAAGGGCTGATTCATGTCATCCAAAGTGATCGATAAAGATTGGTGAAGCATACAACGGAGCAGCACTGTGCGGAAACCCGCTGCGATACCGCGATACAAAATTACCATCGTGCGAATAAAACCCTTGACGCAATCTCTTCGCGCGTATTTAATACGCGCCTTCCAAAGGCCAGATAGCTCAGTTGGTAGAGCAGGGGATTGAAAATCCCCGTGTCGGGGGTTCGATTCCCTCTCTGGCCACCATAAGATTCAATGACTTAACCCGCCTTGTGCGGGTTTTTTCATGCCTATTTCTTGTCAGGGGTAGCGCTGTGCAGGTAGTTGAGGCATTCCAGCAACAAAAAAACCCGGCTAGGCCGGGCAGGGGGCTACAGAGTAAAAATCAGATTGCACGCTACCCGTGCGCCGCCGCCAGTTCGCGCAACACCTCGGGATGTCGCTCTGCAACACGCAGCAAGGTTTTAGCCGCCCCTGCGGGTTCGCGTCGCCCCTGCTCCCACTGTTGGAGCGTGCGCGGTGATACACCCAGCAACTCGGCAAAGCGTTTTTGCGACAGCCCGGCATGTGCTCGCACCTCGGCCACACGCGATAACGTCACCCGCGTTTCACGGGCGGCGTGACCGCTGTTCATTTCACGCACGGAGGCGATCAGGTCACTCTGGAACTGTTCCATCTCAGCGTCGTGTTTAACAGCCACGCTCCACCTCTTCTTTAAGACCCGCCAGAAACCCAGCGGGCAAGTTATCAAACTTGGTCTTGGTGTAGGCAATCAGCAGCCACACCCGGCCATCATTCCCGTTGAAGTAAATAATCCGTGCGCCGCCTCGCTTGCCCATGCCCGCGCGTGACCAGCGCACCTTTCGACAACCGCCTGAACCCAGAATTACATCCCCTGCCTGCGGGTTTGCGGCAATCCACGCCACAAACTCCACGCGCTCAGCCTCCGTCCATATTTCGGACGCATAGCGGATAAATACGCTTGTCTCTGCAACGGTGTTCATTGTGTTAAGCGTACGCCAATGACGCATATTGAGCAAGGCGCTATCCCATCGGGCACAAAAAACCCGGCACAAGGCCGTAATGCTGTTCACTTAAGCGGAGCAGCCGCATGATCGACTGGGTAGCGGGTTTTGGACATCTTCACCGTCCTTGGTCTTGAGAGCCTTGGACGGTGATCCAGAAACAGCCCGCCGATGCCTGCCCTCAACTCGGACAATCGTCTCCCTGTTGCTGAAACCGGATGGGCGACCGCCATCACGATCAGTTGCACGGCGATGTATTGAGCCACGGGCTTAAAGCGGATGTCGCATGGCAAGCGGCCAAAGGCGACGGCGGCCTGACCGGCTTCACGGCGGAGGATGTTGTAGGCCAGCAAGAGCCCCCAGACCTCTTGGTAAACCAGCGCGCTCACCTTGCTGCGCAAGGTCATGGCCTTCTGTTGCAGAGAACTCTTGATATCCCGGAAGCCCAGCTCAATCTCCCAGCGTTCCCGATACAGCCTGGCAATGGCTTTGGCGCTGTACGTATCCGCAGGCAGCGAGGTGAGGACGGTCTTGAGCTTGCCCTTGACCTCGTAGCTGACTTCGCGCACCTCCCAGTGCGTGGGCAGACGGGCGTTGCGCGCTCGGGCCTGAGGCGACACCTTCATGCGCAGCAGGCGATCCCCCTTGCCGTAACGAACGATCTCCTCGCTGACCAAACCCTGGCGAGCCGGAATCAGCCAGTGCCTGTTTTCTCCTGCCGTCGCCAGGGGGTTAGGTTTTCGCATGATCATTCCAAGAGAATACTCACTTGCGGCCAGAACGAAACCCTAGGATGCTGATCAGCTGCCTTTTGCAGCGAAGAGCAGCTCTTTTCGTGCGACTCATTACTCGTACGGCAAAACCCCCAAAGCGTCACACCTTGCTATAAACCTGCGCCCCGCTCTTCACAAACTGGATAGCCTTTTCTTCCATGCCTTTTTGCAGCGCTTCGTTCTCGCTCACGCCCAGACTGGCCGCGTAGTCGCGCACGTCCTGCGTGATCTTCATCGAGCAGAAATGCGGGCCACACATGGAGCAGAAGTGGGCGACCTTGGCGTTGTCCTGCGGCAGAGTTTCGTCGTGGTATTCGCGGGCGCGGTCGGGGTCGAGGCCGAGGTTGAACTGGTCTTCCCAGCGGAATTCGAAACGCGCCTTGGACAGGGCGTTGTCGCGTACCTGCACGCCGGGGAAGCCTTTGGCGAGGTCGGCGGCATGGGCGGCGATTTTGTAGGTGATGATGCCTTCACGCACGTCGGCCTTGTTGGGCAGGCCGAGGTGTTCCTTGGGCGTGACGTAGCAGAGCATGGCGGTGCCGAACCAGCCGATTTGCGCCGCGCCAATGCCGGAGGTGATGTGGTCGTAGCCCGGCGCAATGTCGGTCACCAGCGGCCCGAGGGTGTAGAACGGCGCTTCAAAGCAATCGACCAGTTCCTTGTCCATGTTCTCTTTAATCATCTGCATCGGCACATGGCCGGGGCCTTCGATCAGATCGGAAGAGCACACGT
>CALKWL010000004.1 GCA_938004235.1 uncultured Gammaproteobacteria bacterium | reverse complement strand
ATTGACTGACGTGACTGGAGTTCAGACGTGTGCTCTTCCGATCTGGATCAATAAATCCGCAAACAAAAGCCCCGCACAGGCGGGGCTTTTGATTATAACGGACAATCCGCAGCGAAAAATTAACGCTTGGAGAACTGTACCGCGCGACGTGCTTTGCGCAGGCCGACTTTCTTACGTTCAACTTCACGCGCGTCACGGGTAACGAAGCCAGCTTTGCGCAGCGCAGTACGCAGGCTTTCGTCGTACTCCATCAGAGCGCGGGTAATGCCGTGACGAATCGCGCCGGCTTGCCCGGTGTTGCCGCCGCCTTCGACATTCACCAGAATGTCGAACTTGTCGCTCAGACCGGTCAGTTCGAGCGGCTGACGCACCACCATGCAGGAGGTGGGGCGACCGAAATACACGTCCAGAGGACGACCGTTGATGGTGATGTTGCCGCTGCCTGGGCGAACAAACACGCGCGCGCTGGATGTTTTGCGACGACCAGTACCGTAGTTTTGAGTCAGTGCCATGTCTGATGGTCTCTAAAAGTTAGATGTCAAGCACGCGCGGTTGTTGCGCAGCATGGGGATGCTCGTTGCCGGCATAAACCTTGAGCTTGGAGAACATCTGGCGACCCAGCGGGTTCTTCGGCAACATGCCTTTCACAGCGATTTCGATAGGGCGCTCCGGCGCCTTATCCACCAGCTTTTCAAAGTTGATGGATTTAAGGTTACCGATAAAGCCGGTGTGATGGTGATACATTTTGTCTTGCGACTTGTTGCCGGTGACGCGGATTTTTTCCGCGTTGATGACGATCACGTAATCACCGGTATCCACATGCGGGGTGTACTCGGCCTTGTGCTTGCCACGCAGGCGCCGAGCGATTTCAGTTGCCATACGACCCAGGGTTTTGCCGCTGGCATCGACGACGAACCAGTCACGTGTGACTTCCGCCGGTTTAGCACTCAAGGTTTTCATGGATGTCTCTCCAGAGGATGACGTCAAGAAAAGACGTAGTTAGGTATTAGAAGGTCGCGAAATTTACATCACTTGCCCCACCTTGGCAACACATTCCTTTGATTTTTAGCGGCGGGTGGCGTTTTTTTTGTTGACTGTTAGCCTTGATGCCATGAAACACGACACCCCGCCCGCCCTTCCGCCGATCATCCATATCGACCTGCGCGCCACGCAGCAATGCGTGATGTGCGGCATGTGCGTACCGCACTGCCCAACCTATGCGCTAAGCCAGAACGAAGCCGACGGACCGCGTGGGCGCATCGCTCTGTTGCTTGGCGCTGCACAGGGGCGTTTGGCGCTGGATGATAAAGTGACAGCGCACCTGGATGGCTGCCTGAGCTGCCGCGCCTGCGAGGCGATCTGCCCGTCCAAGGTGCCTTATGGGCAACTGATCGATGCCGGACGGGCGCACATTTTGGCCGAGCAGCCGCGACATGGCCGCTGGATACGTCTGCTGCGCGACCAGGTGCTGCTGCGCCCGCTACGTCTGCGCTCGCTCGGCGACCTGACCCGCCTGACGCAGGCGCTACGTCTGCACCGCCTTCCCCTGCCCTCCCCTCTCAAACGTCTGGTGCGACTGGCTCCACCGCTACAAGCTCCATTCCGCCATGTCGAGGCATATCCCGCCCCCCAAGCGCGTGGTCGTGTCGGCCTGTTTCTGGGCTGCATGGGCTCGGTGTTCGAATCTGAAAATCTGCGCGCCGCCATTCAGGTGCTGAGCGCTTGGGGGTATGACGTTGTTGTTCCGCCCAGGCAAGGCTGTTGCGGCGCCATGCACCAACATGGCGGCGACCCGCAACGCGGTCAGGCCATGGCTCTGGATGTGGCGCAGTTGTTTCAAGCCGCAGAACTGGATGCCGTGGTCGGCATAAGCAGCGGCTGCGTAGCACAGCTCAAGGAGCACAGCGGACTGAGCGTGTTTGAATTGAGCGATTTTTTGCTGAAAAATCTGCCCGCACCCCTGCCTGCCATGCGCGAGCTTAAGCGGCGCGTGGCCGTGCATCTGCCCTGCACCCAACGCAATATCCTGCGCACAGACAACACGGCGATGAAGCTGCTGCGCCTGATTCCTGGGCTTGAGGTGGTCGAGCTGCCCGGCAATGAGCGCTGCTGCGGCGCAGCGGGGACGCATATGCTCACGCACCCGACGCAGGCGGACGCGCTGGCGGCGCCCAAGATCGAGGCCTTTCACGCGCTGGATGCCGCGCAGATGGCGTCCACCAATATCGGTTGCGCTATGCACCTGGGCGGGGGGTTGCGCAAAGCCGAGGCGACGGCGGAAGTGGTTCATCCGGTACGGCTATTGAGATCGGAAGAGCGTCGTGTAGGGAAAGAGTGTAGATCTTGGTGGTCGCC
>CALKWL010000003.1 GCA_938004235.1 uncultured Gammaproteobacteria bacterium | reverse complement strand
TGGGATGGAGATGGCTCCCGATTTAGTCGCTACGCGAGCAAGGTGGTTCCTACGGGGGAGAGGGCGGTAGGCGAGCAGCAAAAGAGCGATTCCAGCCAGCAAAGGCCAGACGAACAGCTCATTCCAGCGTGTGCCCTGACCATGTGCTGGATGGCTGGGCAAGGCGCGGATGGCGGCGGCAAGCTCACCCAGGTCGTGCGCATCCTCGCTCGCAGGCAGGAAAAATCCGCCCGTATGCTGCGCCAGTTCGTGCAGCGCGGCGCTGTCCATGCGGCTCTGGAAAACCTGCCCGTCGAGCTGGCGGAATCCGCCCGCGCCGTCGGGAATCGGCGCGCCTTGCTCTGTACCCAGACCCAGGATGAACAGCGGAATGCCGGCCTCGCGCAGCGCTTCGGCAGAGCGCAGAACTGCGTTGCTGCGCACCATCTCGGTTTCGCCGTCGCTCAGCAGCAGAATGGCGCGCGCAGAATCGCCCGCTTTGGGCAGGCCGCGTGCGGCGGCCTCCAGCGCTAGGGCAAGCTCACTACCCGGCGCATCGTCGAGCAGGTGCGCGCTGTGTTCCAGGGCATAGCGGAACACGGCGGGGTCGCTGCTTGGCGGCATGACCACGCCCGCTGTGCCGGCAAACAGGCTCAGGCCGAGCGATTCTCCGGCGAGCTGCTCAGGCAGGGCGTAGAGTTTTTGGCGCGCACGCTCAAGACGCGAGGGCGCAAGATCGGCGGCGTGCATGGATGTCGAGACATCCAGCAGCGCCATAATGCGCACATCCTGACGCGTGCTCGTCGCCGCATTCTCCTCAAGCACCATGCGCGGGCCAGCCAGCGCAGCGGCAAGGCATAGCCAGGCGCCCAGGTGCAACAGGGTGTGCGAGATTCCGGCGTGCGACTGCTCGCGCAGCGCCCAGGGGCGCAGGGCGGGATCGGCGTAATGTTCGATCCGCTGACGTTGACGCAGGCTCAGCACGAGGTAGGCAAGCGGAACAAGCATGAGCAGGAAGGCCCAAGGGTAAGCCCAATGCAAGCTTGTCATGGCGCACCTCGCCCGCGTAATTCCACCCATTGCCCCAGCGCCAGCATGAACAGAGCCAGCCCCAGCGGCAGAGGATACCAGTCCAGTTTGCTGCGCTCGGTTGGCGGCGGGGTGCGCGCGGCCTCGCGCTGGTCGATGTCGGCCAGAATGCGGCCAAGGCTCGCGGCATCGCTGGCCTGGTAGGCGCGCCCGCCAGTCAGTTGGCTGATTTCTTCCAGACTGGGTTCGCGCTGTCCGTCGGCTTGTGCCGCCGGGGGCAGCGTGTCGGGGGTGACCGCGATGCTGTAGATGTGCAGCCCGAGTCGTTCGGCATAGGCCAGCGCTTCACGCGGGCGCAGGATGCCACCGGTGTTGTCGCCATCCGAAAACAGTACCAGCAGGGGCGCGCTGTCCGTCCTGGCCTCGATGCTGCGCAAGGCTACGCCCAGACCTTCGCCGATGGCTGTGGCTGAACCGGTATTGCCGGAGCTCAGGCGCTCAAGCTGCGCGCTCACCACGGCGCGATCCTGGGTCAGCGGCATGACGGTGGCGGCATGGTCGCTGAACACGATCAGACCCAGCCGGTCATGTTGACGTGCCTGAATGAAGTCATGCGCCGCCCGTTTGAGCGCCTCCATGCGCGGCACGCTCTGGCCGTTGAGCTGCATGTCCTGAATCGCCATGCTGGGCGAGGTGTCGATCAGCAGCAAAATATCGCGCCCCTCGCCGATGGGGGGCAGCCAGCCTCCCTCGGTCTGCGGGCGGGCGGCGGCCAATGTCAGCAGCACGACGCATCCGACCAGCCACAGGCGCGCGCGCAGGCGCGTGTCGCCTGCGCGCAGATTGAGCGCGGCCAGCAGCGGATGACGCAAACCCAGCGGCGGACGGCTGAACGCGGCGGGGGCAGCATGACGCCAGCGCCAGGCCAGTGCGATGACCAGGGGCAGGAGGGCAAGCAGCCAAGGGTGGGCGAAGCTTGGCATAAGTTTTAGCCCCGGGACGACTTAACTCCCTCGCCCTTGATGGGTGAGGGTTGAAGAGAAGGTGACGAGCGGGTGTGCAGGCTGGCGCTCTTGCACACGCAGCCCCCCTCTCCCCCACCCTCCCCCGCGAGGGGGGAGGGAGTAAACACTGTACTCAGCAGCGGATTGAGCGTGGGCAAGACAACGGCATTCGCGCCAAAACGCGCCGCATGCAGACTTTCAACCACGACGCGCCAGCATTCGGCACCCACGTCCACCGGCGGTTTGGCAGGGTGCAGTTGCATCAGTGCATGATGACGGCGCAGCAGCATGTCAACCTCGTCAGCGCGCCCGGCACGCAGGCTGCGTCGAGCCAAGGCGAGGCGAACGCGCGCGACCAGGCGGCGACGTGTAAACCAGGCAAGCGTCAGCAAAGCCAGTAGCGCCAGCAGACTTACGACGAGCAACAGCCCTCCTGTCGAATCCGCCGCGGGCGCAAGCAGCGCCGCAAGTCCGTCGTGCGTGGGTGCGGGGGGGATGATGTCGGCTATGCCGTCCATTAACGGCTCTCCGCCAGGCGCAGGGCGAGTTTGGCGAGGTCGTCATCGCTGCGGAGTTCGAGCAGATGCCCGCGCAAGCGCTGCGCCAGCGTTTGCAGATGGGCGCGGCGGGCAGCAAGTTGTTCGTTGTAGCTTTGACGCAGCTCATCCGCCTGGGTGTCAATGTCCAGCGTTCCATCGGCGACGGCCAGACGCACGCGCCCAAGCTTCGGCAGCTCGGCTTCCTGTGGATCGAGAATCCAGCCGAGGCGTACATCGGCGCGCGCAGCCAGGCGTTCGAGCAGGCGTTCATCTGCGCTGCGCAAGCCGAGAAAATCAGAGAGCAACCACAGACGTGCGCCATGCGGCAGGCTGATTTCCAGCTCGCCTAGCAGGTCGCTCCACGTGCTGGCGGCGTTATCGGCACGCGGCGGGCAAGGAGCGCTTAAATCCTGTAACGCGGCATGCAGGAAGGCGCGCCCGGCGCGGGGGGCGCGGCTAAGCTGGCGCTCGCCGTCGAGCAGGCTCAGCGCAATGGCCTCATGCGAACGGGTCGCGCCGGAAAGAATCAGTGCCGCCAGACGCGCGGCTTGTGCCACTTTTAAGCGGGCGCGCGTGCCAAAACACATACTGGCACCACGGTCGAGCGCCACCCAGACGACCGACTGACGGGTTTCGCCGTACACGCGCACAAAGGTTTTGCGTAGGCGCGCGGTGACGCGCCAGTCGATGCGGCGCGGGTCGTCGCCTGGCTGGTAGGGTCGCAGATCTTCAAAGTCGATGCCCGCGCCGCGATAGCGCGAAGCCTGTTCGCCGCGTTGCAGATGCTCGCTCATGCGCTGTGAAGCTGGAGCTTCAACCGCCAGCGCAGCAATTTCGGCCAGCTCGTGTTCGTCTAGCAGCGGGACACGCAGCATGGGGGACGCAGGACTGCGCCGCATGAGCTCATCAAGGCGTGGGAAGCGCATCACACAACTTTGCAATCAGTGCATCACGGTTGACGCGAGCGAGTTGGCCGACCGGGCTGAGCAGCAGGCGGTGGCGCAGGGCATCCGGGGCAATGTCGAGCAGGTCTTCGGGGGTGACAAAATCGCGTCCGCGCAGGAAGGCCAGAGCTTGCGCGGCATGTGCCAGCGCCAGCGAGGCGCGCGGGGATGCGCCGCATTCAATCTGCCCGGCGGCATCGGCAACGTGTTTGGCCATGTCGCGGGTGGCGGCGACCAGGCGCACGATCCAGGCTTCGAGTTCCGGTGCAAGATGCACGGCATTGACCTGGCGACGGGCATCCAATACCCAGGCGACATCAATTTTCGGCGCTTCGACGCGGGTCGCCGTTCCAGCGCGATGGCGGCGCAATACCTCCAGCTCCTCCGCCTCGCCAGGGTAGTCGAGGACAACATGCAGCAAAAAGCGGTCGAGCTGGGCTTCAGGCAAAGGGTAGGTTCCGGCCTGGTCAAGCGGGTTTTGCGTGGCCATGACCATGAACAGTTCGGGCAGCGGGTGCGACACGCCGCCGATGGTGACCTGATGCTCCTGCATGGCCTCCAGCAGGGCGGCCTGCACCTTGGCGGGCGCACGGTTGATTTCATCGGCCAACACGATTTCATGGAACAGCGGGCCGGCGCGGAAGTTGAACTGGTGCGTTTCCGGATCGTAGATTTCCGCGCCGGTCAGGTCGGAGGGCAATAGATCGGGGGTAAACTGGATGCGCTGAAAACTGGCATGTACGCCCTGTGCCAGTGTCTTGATCGCGGTGGTCTTGGCCAGGCCGGGCAAGCCTTCCACCAGCAGATGCCCGCCGGTCAAAAGAGCGATCAACAGACGATCCAGCAGCGCATGCTGGCCGACGATCACGCTTTCCAGGTAGCCGCGCAGGGTGTGCAACGGGGTCATGTCGTTCATGCGATTCTCGTTTCTGGTTTCTTAAAAGGTGATGACCTTGTCGCTGTCCACCACCCACTCTGCCAGAGACACCATGGTGGACTGTTCCGCACCGGCAAAATAGGGCTGGTTTTTGTAAATGCCGCAGCGCGCCATGCAGGTTCCGCACACCTTCACCGGCACGTCCTGCGCAATAAGTGCCTTGAGCATTCCTGACAGATTCTGATCGTAACCCGGCGGCGGCACGCAGGCATCGCGTGCCATATCCACAGCATCGTTCATCAGAAACAACCTCACCGCCTGCCCGGTGGCGCGCAGTTGCTCGGCGAGGCGCAAGCCGTTCCAGGTCACATCGGTGTTGTCGTAGGGTTCGCGGTTGAAAATAATCAAAATGCTCATAAAGAACCTCGTTGCGTGGTGGATTTTTTTCGCTCAGATTCCGTTCGCCAATTTCCATTCAGGATAACCCTGCTCCATACGCCGCGCCTGAAAGCCATGTTCGCGCAGGCGGGCGACGGCCTCGAACGAGAGCACGCAGTAGGCACCCCGGCAATAGGCAATCACTTCCTTGTCGGCAGGCAGGCGCTCCAGTTGCTGCTCCAGCTCGGCCAGCGTGATATTGATGGCGCCGGGCAAATGACCTGCCGCATATTCTTCTGCCGGGCGCACATCCAGCACCGTGACCAGCCCCATGCGCGAGCGTTCCAGCAACTCGTTGGCCTGGATCGGCTCCAGGCTGTCGCGGGCAGTCAGCACATTGGCCACCATCTCGCGCACTTCGGCCAGCCGCCCTTCGGCCACACGGCGCAGCGCATCCAGCAGATGAATCACATCATCGCCTGCCAGAGAATACAGAATCTGCTTGCCCTCGCGTCGTGCATTCACCAGACCGGCCTGACGCATCTGTTGCAGGTGCTGGGAGGTATTCGCCACACTCAGACCGCTGACCGCAGCAAGTTGCTCCACGCTGCGCTCGCTTTGCGCCAGATACTCAAGCAGCTCCAGCCTGCGCCCGTTGGAAAGCATTTTTCCAATGCGCGCGAACTGGTCGTTGAGGTCTTGTTTGAAACCACTCATATTCGATCAATTGACTGTTTGATTTTACGGATTCTAGTCCTTTCTGCGCATCGGGCAAGCTTTGGCGGTGTCTTCATCCGCAGCTAGCGGGCGATTCTTGACCCCATTGGGTTTCCAGCTTGAGCATGCTCCAGCTTCCCGCGACGATCGCCAGCATGGCGACGATGGAGCCGAGAGCCAGCGTGGCGATGCCGCTGAAGCCGTGACCGACGGTGCAGCCCATGGCCAGCACGCTGCCTACGCCGAGCAGGATGGCACCCAGCAGATTGATGGATGTCTCGTGCAGGTTGCCGAAGCCCTGGAAGCTGAATTCGCGCCGGATCAGGGTGCTGACAAAACCACCGAGCAGGACACCGACCACGGCCACCACACCGAAGGTCAGCGCGACGCTGGCACCGCCCAGACTCAGGTAATGCACGACGTCACCAAGCGGCGCGGCAAAGCTGAAGGACTGGGTGCCAAGACCCTCTGGCGGGGTATCCATCAGTTCAGAGGCTTCCAGCGCCGCCTTGCCCAACGGGCCGCCGGTCAGGTAATAGGCCGCCGCGACCATCGCGCCGACCATGGCCGCGCCCAGCCAGCCGCCCAGATTGCGCAGATAGCGGACGGCGAACAGCAGCAGACCCGCACCGATAATCAGTGAGAGAACAAGGTTGAGGTTCCCGCCGCCGCCCAGCAGGCTGGCGAGATCCTGATGCGCGATGCCGAAACGGGTCAGGTCAATGGACATGCCCCCCACCCAGGGCAGGAACCAGTCCGCGTAGACCGAGGTACGGGTCATGACATAGGTGGTAAGCGCCACGACAATCAGGATGGTAAGGGAAGGCAGATGGCCTTGCCCCAGCCTGACCATATGGCGCAACGGGCAGCCGCGCGCCAGCACCATCCCCACGCCGAAGACAAAGCCGCCAATGATGTAGCGTCCCCACGCGAACTGAGGGTTGCGAAACGGTGGTTTCGTGTTGTTGAAGTCCACCCCTGCGAGGGATTGCACCAGCGCGGCGCCAAGCAGGGCGACGGCGATGGTGACGAGATAGACCGCAAGACGCCCGTAGTTCCGCTGACCGAAGCCATCGCGCAGCCCGCCGAGCAGGCAGAGGCGTGAAAACTGCGCGCCTGCTCCGAAGGCCAGGGCAACGACGAACAAGGACAGGAGAAGGGTGGTGGTGGGTTCCATTGAATGCTCCGGCAGCAGATGGGATCAGCGGGTGACAACATCTGATTCCATCTTGATAAAGGTGAACGAATGCCCCACGCGGAGGGGCATTGCCATCAGGCCGCAATATTTGCGGCGATGATCTCTTGCATGCCTTCCGGCTCGGGCAAGGCCAGGGAGGTTTCGATAATGGCTTCGACAAAGGCCGCGCGATCGCGGATCAGACCTTTGTTGTAGCGCTTCTCGAAGGCCAGGGTGGAAACCGGCTTGCCGCTGATGCCGCCGCCGCACACGCTACCCGCCTGCGCGCCCGGCAGGATTTCGAGGTGATCCGGCAGGCTCAGTAGCTTGCCGAACAGGGAGTCGTACAGCTTTTCCGCCATTTCGCGCTCGCGCCCGCGCAGGTCGGGGCGACCCACCGCGCCGACGAACAGCGTGTGCCCTGTGACTAAAAACCAAGGCTCGTCGCAGCGTGATTTGTCGGTCACCAACAGGGAAATGCTGTCATCGGTATGCCCAGGCGTGTGCAGAACCTGCACGCTAACATTGCCCGCGTCCAGCACCTGACCATCGCGCAGCGGCATGAAATCGTAGGGTAGTACGCCGCTGTCGCTTTCGTGCAGCGCGTAATGTGCGCCCGACAATTGGGCGAGTTTGCGCCCGCCGGAAAAGTGATCGGCGTGGACGTGGGTGTCGATCACGTAGCGGATCTCGACATCCTTCTCGCGCGCCATGGCAAGAAATGCGGCCTCGTCACCAGCGTGGACATCCACGGCAATGGCTGCGCGCTTGCCGGTGCAGCCAAACAGATAGGCCAGGGAAGACAGGGGGCTGGGGTGCTGGATGAAAAACATGCGCTGATTCCTCCGGGGAATGGGTGGTTGCCAAGGTGATGGCGCTCATATTCAAGCAATCAATTGAATGATTTGTCAATAGACGTTAGGATAAAACCCATCAAAACCTAAACAGGCAGTTTTCACATGGGCATCCAGCACGGTATCCGCATCAACCTTGCGCAGTTCAGCCTGCATTTACTTCAGGTGCTTTTTGTTGGCTCAACCATCGGCATGACGCGCACCGTGCTACCGGTGTTGGCGGAGTCGGACTTCGGTTTGGCCAAAGGGTCTTTTCTGGCTCTGGCGGCGTTTGTGGTGGTGTTCGGCGTGGTCAAAGCCTTGCTCAATCTTTTCGCTGGGCGTTTGTCGGATCAGTGGGGACGGCGACGGGTGTTGCTGGCGGGTTGGATGGCGGCTTTGCCGATTCCGTTTTTGATTTTGTACGCGCCAAGCTGGGGCTGGATTATTGCCGCCACGGTGCTGCTGGGGGTGAATCAGGGCTTGTGCTGGTCGATGGCGCTGAATAGCAAGCTGGATTTGGCGCGTGCCGATCAGCGTGGCCTGGTGAATGGGCTGAACGAGTTTTCAGGCTATGCGGGTGTGGCGTTGGCAGGGCTTTTCACGGCGTGGCTGGCGCTGGAGTTCGGTGCACGCGAGGGCTTGTTCGCTTTTGGCATGGTAACGGTGACGCTGGCTTTGGCGTTGGGCGTGTGGGGGGTAAAGGAAACGCGGCCTTGGGCACTGGCTCACCAGGTCGCGCATCAACAGGTACAGCAGAAGGCGCATTCGCAGGTGGTTGCGGTTACCCCCGTGTCGCTGGCGGCACTGTTTTGGCCGGCCACTTGGCATGATGTGCGCCTGCGTGCGCTGCATCAGGCGGGCTTGGTGGAGAAATTTACCGATGCGATGGTCTGGCTGTTTTTTCCGGTGTTTTTTGTGGCGCAGGGTCTGAGCCTGGTTGAGGCGGGCGGGCTGGTGGCGATTTACGGTGTGGTGTGGGGCGCGGGACAGCTGGTCACCGGCCCGCTGTCCGACCGCGTCGGGCGCAAAGGGCTGATTGTGTGGGGCATGGCGCTCTGCGGGGTGGGCGTGATGGCGGTGGGAGTGAGCCATACGCCGCTGTTGTGGGCGTTGGAATCGGCCTTGATCGGTATCGGTATGGCGATGTTGTATCCCACGCTGGGTGCGGCGGTGGCGGACTTGGCTGAACCGGCGCGCCGCGCCTCCATTCTGGGTATTTACCGCTTTTGGCGTGATTTGGGCTATGCCGTTGGCGGCTTGGCGTTAGGCCTGGCGGCGCAGTGGAGCGGGGGGCTGAATGCACCGTTCTGGTTGGTCGGCGGGGCCATGCTGTTGTCGGGGGGCTATGTCGCGTGGCGCTTTGAGACTGAGGTTAAATCCTAGAATTACGCAAAGCCTCCCCAGCGGCGCTCAGGCGCCTTGCCGTACTTTGAACAGCTTTTTAGTGTACTGCCTTCGGCGCCGTTGCCTTGCTGGAGTACTTTTGCGTAAATACCTGAATCCATCAAATAATGACTGCATTGAAGTTGCATGAACAGAACCTAAGCCATCGTTCAATCATGAGGATGGCTTTTATCCCCAGAACCTGTGGATAAAACTGTGAATTGATCCATGACAACCGGGTCAGAGACCCTAGCGAATCAGGCTTGCCCATGATTTGGCTATATTTTAATCAAAACATCCATCCTAATAAAATCAATAGGTTACGATTTATTTGAGCGATTTCCTGAGCTAGAGCACGTCAAATCAACACCTTAGCTCAGACGCAAAAATTTGTGCATAAATCGTTGCGTTTGATGCGTGCTTATGCTGGACGCGATACAGGTTAAAGTCGTGGCGACGCCGCGCATTGTGGGCGGTGTATTCTTCGAGTCCTTTCATGGGGTATTCTTCGCAGGGATGTTGTTGTTTGCATGGGTGCGTTAATTGCGTAAATCGGGTCAAGTCAGGCGAATGAGGGGCGTGTGCAGGCGCTGGAGTCCAGCGCTCGTGCTCCTCTGCGCCTCGGCGCCCAGCCTGCATGCGGGTGATCTGTACCGCTTGACCGACGAGCGCGGTAACGTCATTTATACCGACAAGGTGCCGCCCGCGCAGGCCAAAAAAGGGTATGGCGTGCTCGATAGCCAGGGACGTGAAAAAACCCAGGTTGCGCCGGAAGTGAGCGCAGAGGCGCGCGCGGAGATGGCTCGACAGCGCGCTGAACTCGAAGCCGTCAAGCGTGCCGAAGCTGAGCGGACGCGTCGCGAAGAGCTTCTATTGCAGCTTTACGGCTCTGAAGAAGCCATCAAATCAGCCCGAGAAGCCATGCTGCAAACCACTGAGGGCAAGCGCAGAATCCACGAGATGAACGCCAGCACCATGCGTAAACGCATCGAGGCTCTGCTTGAGCTGGCGGCTCAAGGCAAGCCGCGCTCACAGGAAATCCTCGATCTGAAGAAAAGCCTGGCCTCGGAAGAGCTCGCAATGCAGCGGGTGGATGCCGAGAAAGAAACCATCAATGCGCATTTTGACCGCATTACGGCGCAGTGGCGCATTGCCAAGGCGCGTCATGAAGGACTGTATCCGAAAGTCGCTCCCGTCGCCCCGACAACCGACACCTTTCTACTGTTGACGCCTACGCCTTTTTTGGACGGCACGCGTCCGTGAGCAAACCCCCAATCAGGAGGCTGAAAAGCTCATCCATGAGTTTTTCAGCCCTACCGAGTCCGCTAGATGCCCGGACTCGGTAGCGACAGACCAATAACTTGCGTGATTGATTTGTGTCATGGACATCCGTGTCCCGCCATAGCAGGCTGTCAAGCTTGAGCGGCTGCACACGTGCCCAGCGAGCAGCCTCTGAGCATCACAAATACCGGAAAATTTATGCCAACGCCCTCTTCCGCCGCGACGCTAAGCGTCAGTCAACTGGTTAATACGCTCAAAAACCTGATTGAAGCGCAACTGCCGATGGTCTGGGTCGAAGGCGAACTATCCAATCTGGCGCGCCCGGCATCGGGACATCTGTATTTCACCCTCAAGGATGCCGGTGCTCAGGTGCGCTGTGCGATGTTCCGTCCGCGTGCCGGTTTGTTGCGGATGCGACCACAGGACGGAATGCAGGTGCTGCTGCGCGCGCGCATCACCCTGTACGAGGCGCGCGGCGATCTGCAACTGGTGGTCGAGCACATGGAAGATGCCGGATTGGGCGCGCTGCAACGCGCGTATGAAATACTGCGCCAACGCCTGTCAACGGAAGGGCTGTTCGATGCCCGTCACAAGCACTCCCTGCCCGCCCTGCCGCGCCGCATCGGCATCATCACCTCGCCCAGCGGCGCTGCTGTGCGCGATGTACTGCATGTACTGGCGCGCCGCTTTCCGCTGATCCCGCTGCGCATCTACCCGAGCAGCGTGCAAGGCGCCTCTGCGGCCAGCGAACTGGTTGCCGCGCTGCAACAAGCGCAAACCGAGCAGCAAT
>CALKWL010000002.1 GCA_938004235.1 uncultured Gammaproteobacteria bacterium | reverse complement strand
TGGCGCTTTTACCCGGCCTACACAGGCCAGTTCACGGCGGCATCAAAAGGGGGAGTGAAATCCAAAACCAAATCCTCGCACTCGGCAAAACACAGACAACTTGAACCATCACATAAAATCACGCACAACCTAAACAAATCCTCACGGAGTCCCATCCATGCCACGCATCATTTTCCTGCCCAACGAACGCTATTGCCCCGACGGCATGGTTATCGACGCACAACCTGGCGATACCATCCTCGATGCCGCCCAAGCGCAAGGTATTGACATTGAACACGCCTGTGAAAAATCCTGCGCCTGCACCACCTGCCACATCTGGGTACGCGAGGGCGGCGCAAGCCTTGCGTCTCCATCTGAATGCGAAGATGACATGCTGGACAAGGCCTGGGGGCTCGACCCGGATTCCCGTCTGTCCTGTCAGGCCGTCGTAGGCGACGAAGACCTGGTGGTTGAAATTCCGAAATACACCATCAACCTGGCCTCGGAAGGGCATTGAACCCATATCTTCGTAATCTCTGTGACCACAAAACAAAAGGCGGCCTGACATGAACTGGACTGATACCCTTGACATTGCCATTGCGCTCGATACCGCTCACCCTGATGTCGATCCGCAGTGGGTACGCTTTACCGATCTGCACGCCTGGGTGCTCGCTCTGCCCGAGTTTACGGGCGCGGCGGAAAAATCCAGTGAAAAAATCCTCGAAGCCATCCAAATGGCCTGGATTGACGAACGATCCTGACACGGGCGCTTTTATCCTGCCCCCAAACCCGCATACAATGCGCGGCGCATGTTTCACCCCCGTTCTCAATCAAAATCAGGAGATTTCTCATGGCTCTCGAACGTACCCTGTCCATCATCAAGCCCGATGCCGTTGCCAAGAACCATATCGGCGATATTCTGCGTCGCTTTGAACATGCCGGCCTGAAAATCATTGCGGCCAAAATGGCGCAGCTGACCAAGGAACAGGCTGAAGGCTTCTATGCTGTTCATAAAGAGCGTCCTTTCTTCGGTGATCTGGTGAGCTTCATGATCTCCGGCCCGGTCATGATCCAAGTTCTGGAAGGTGAAAATGCCATTTCACGCAATCGCGAGCTGATGGGCGCAACCGACCCCAAGAAGGCCGAAGCGGGCAGCATTCGCGCCGACTTTGCCGACAGCATTGATGCCAATGCCGTGCATGGTTCCGACAGCCTGGAAAACGCCGAAACTGAAATCGCGTATTTCTTTGCCGCCGACCAGATCTGCCCACGTTAATTTGTGGCGGAACAAGACGTTTGGACATGATCGCTGCTGACAAAACCGTACATCCGGATTCGTCATCCAAAATCAACCTGCTTGGCTTGCCTAAACACAAGCTGGAAGCCTTTTTCGCCGAGCTCGGCGAAAAACCTTTTCGTGCTGCACAAATCCTGAAATGGATACACCAGCGCGGCGTGACTGATTTTGCCGAGATGAGCGACTTGTCCAAGGCGCTGCGCGAAAAACTCGCGCAGGTCGCCGAAATTCGCATTCCTGAGGTGGAGCTCGAACAGAAATCCCGTGATGGGACGATGAAGTGGGTGCTCCGCCTCGATTCCGGCAACAGCGTGGAGATGGTTTACATCCCCGAAGCCGAAAAAAATTCCAACGACGACGGTTACATCGACCCGCGTCGCGCCGGCTACACCGACGGATTAAGCCGCGCCACCCTATGCGTTTCCTCGCAAGTCGGCTGCGCCCTGGCCTGCACCTTCTGCTCCACCGGACGCCAGGGCTTCAACCGCAATATGAGCGCGGCGGAAATCGTGGCGCAGCTTTTTATGGCTGAACATCGCCTGGTTGAAAAATCCCTGCCTTCAGACCGCAAAATCAGTAACGTGGTGTTTATGGGCATGGGCGAGCCGCTGCTCAATTTTGACGCAGTGGTGGATGCTGCCGAGATCATGATGGAGGATAACGCTTACGGTCTGTCCAAACGCAGGGTCACCGTCAGCACCTCCGGCGTCGTCCCAGCCATGGCGCGTCTGCAAGAACGCATTGATGTTGCCCTGGCCGTATCCTTGCACGCTCCCAACGATCGCCTGCGTGACGTTCTGGTGCCCTTAAACCAAAAATACCCGCTCAAGGAGCTGATGGCAGCCTGTGATGCCTACGCACCCAAGGCGCCGACCGCGCACATCACTTACGAATACGTTATGTTGGCCGACGTCAACGACAGCGACGAACACGCCGATGAGTTGATTCGCCTGCTGCGCGGGCGTCCGGCCAAGGTTAACCTGATTCCCTTCAATCCCTTCCCTGAATCGGGGTACACTCGCTCCAGCAGCGCGCGCATTGACCGCTTCATGCGCCGTCTGGAGACCGCAGACATCACCACCGTGCCGCGCCGCACCCGTGGAGACGACATTGACGCCGCCTGCGGTCAGCTGGTGGGAGAGGTGGAGGATCGTGCTCGCCGCGGCGAACGTCTGCAACGCATGAATCTGAGGCCGTCGTAATGAATACTGTAGCCCACGCCCGACTCGCTCTCATCGCGCTCGTGTCTCTCGGCCTGAGCTTCGGGTTGAGCGGCTGCTCCAGCAACAAACCGCTGTACGGCAACAAAACGGACGCCGACGTACGCCCCAAATCCGAAGCCGATCCGAAACGCGCCGCCGAAGTGAACGCCCAGCTGGGCTTAAGTTATCTGCAACGCGGTGAGAAATTCGTTGCCGCTGAAAAGCTGAACCGGGCGCTGAACGACGACCCAGACTCCGCCCTGGTGCAACACGGCAACGCCATTCTGCAAGATGCGCTAGGACAGACTGCGCTGGCGCAGGAGCATTTCCGTCGCGCGATCGAGATTGCGCCCAATGACGCGGAAATCCTCAACAACTACGGTTCGTTTCTTTGTCGCCAGGGGCAGTTTGGTGAAGGGATAAGTATGCTGGAGCGCGCCCTGAGCAACCCGCTGTATCGCACGCCCGGTTTTGCCTGGGCCAATATCGGTCAGTGCCAGCGTCAGAGCAACCAGATCGCGGCAAGCGAGGCCTCGTTCCGCCAGGCGCTGCGTCTTGATCCCCGTCAATCCTACGCCTGGCTGCAACTGGCCTCTGTACAGCTTGAACAAAACAAACCGCTGGAGGCCAGCGTCAGCCTTCAGCGCTACCACGCGCTGGAAGCGCAGAACCCGGCCAGCCTGCTGCTTGGCGCCAAAATCGAAAAAGCATTGGGACACCGCGAAGCTCAGGCGCACTACGAGCTGTTGCTGCGCGGCAAGTTTCCGGACTCAGACGAGGCGCATAGCCTCGGGAGCTCCATGTGACTTCTGCACAGCCCCCCGCCTCAACCGCCCCCAGCCTGGGCGCCATGCTGCGACGTGCGCGCGAATCAGCGAGCATGACCCAGGCTGAGCTCGCGCGCCAACTCAATCTTGGCGCACATGTCGTTGAAGCCATGGAGCAGGAAGATCTACAAGCCATGCCCAGCGCCGTCTATGTACATGGCTACCTGCGCAAATGGGCGGCGTTCCTGCATCTTGATGAGCGTCAGCTTCAGCGGGCTTATGCTCAGCTTGCGGGCGAGCAAGGCCAAGGGGGCATGCGCCATATCACGCCAATTGAGCCGATGCGCCTCAAAAAACCTCAATCCAGCTTTCCCTGGGGCAAATTGATTATTCTTCTGGGTATTGTGGCGCTTGGATTTTTCGCCGCGCGCTTCTTTCCCGAGTCCCTACGCATTGTAAGCGGCACGCTGGAACCTGCGCCCGAAAGCTCACTCCAGCTCGCGCTGGAGCCTGACGCAGCGCTGCCGAGCATACCGCTGCCTCCCCCCGCTGCCCCGCCCCGCCCCGCGCCTCCTGCGCTCGCCACAACGCAGGGTATCGTCGTCGGCGAGCCCGTGGCAGGCGCCGTTGAACCTGGAGCCAAGACGCAGCCGACGGATATGCCGACCGAAACGCACAAGCCCGTCAGCCCACAGGGACTGACGCTGAGCGGACAAGGCAGCGCTCAGGGTTCATGGGTGCGCGTCAAGGATGTACAGGGTGAGGTCATCTTTGAAGGCATGATTCCGCCGGGGCAAATAAAAACCTTGGATGGCGTGCGACCCTTTGAAATCACCCTCGGGCGCGCCAGCGACATTAAAGTCGAGCTCGACGGCCAAAACGTGGATTTGAGCGCCTATTCCCGTCCCGGCGGCAAGGCGTTCATCCCCAAACTTGGCGCGACCACGGATCAGTAAATCATGCAGCACACCCACACCATTGCACGGCGTATTTCACGCAAAATCATGGTCGGCAAAGTAGCGGTCGGCGGTGATGCGCCGGTCAGCGTACAAAGCATGACCAACACTGAAACCCGGGATGTCGAAGCCACGCTCGCGCAAATCATGGCACTCAAGCAGGCGGGTGCCGACATTGTGCGCGTTTCCGTACCCAGCATGGACGCTGCCGAAGCCTTCGGCGAAATCAAAAAGCGCGTCGGCTGCTTTCCGCTGATTACCGACATTCATTTTGACTACCGCATCGCCTTGCGCGTGGCCGAATTGGGCGCCGATTGCCTGCGCATCAACCCCGGCAATATCGGACGCGAAGACCGCGTGCGTGCTGTGGTCGAAGCGGCGCGTGACAAGGGCATTCCGATCCGCATCGGCGTGAATGCCGGTTCGCTGGAAAAGGATTTACAGGAAAAATACGGTGAACCTACGCCCGAAGCCATGGTCGAGTCCGCCCTGCGCCACGTGGAAATTCTTGAGCACCTCAACTTTCCCGACTTCAAGGTCAGCCTGAAAGCCTCGGATGTGTTTTTAACTGTCGAAGCCTACCGCCTGCTCGCCAAACAGATTGAACAACCGCTGCATCTGGGCATTACCGAAGCAGGCAGCCTGCGTTCCGGCGCGGTCAAGTCAGCCATCGGCCTGGGGCTTTTGCTCTCCGAAGGCATCGGCGACACCATTCGCGTCTCACTGGCCGCCGACCCGGTCGAAGAGATCAAGGTCGGTTGGGATATTCTCAAAAGCCTGCACCTGCGCTCACGCGGCATCAACCTCATCGCCTGCCCCTCCTGCTCGCGCCAGGAATTCGATGTCATCAAGGTCGTGAACATGCTCGAACAGCGTCTGGAAAACATCGACACGCCGCTGGATGTTGCCGTCATTGGCTGCGTGGTCAATGGTCCCGGCGAGGCGCGCGAAGTCGCCGTGGGATTGACCGGCGGCAAACCGAATCTTTTGTACATCGACGGCCAACCACATCACAAAGTTACCAATGAAAATCTGGTGGATGAGCTGGAGCGCGTCGTGCGAGCAAAAATTGCAGACACGAAAACGCAGGATACAAATTAAACCGACACTGTAGGAGCGGCGTCTCGCCGCGATGTGCTTCGGCGAGACGCCGCTCCTACACGCAAAAACATACCGAATATGACCCAACCAACTAAACCAAGCTCGATCCAATCCATACGCGGCATGCACGATGCGTTGCCAAGTGACACCCCTGCCTGGCAGCGGCTTGAAAGTATTCTGCGCGATTTAATGGCGGCCTATGCCTATCATGAAATTCGCATGCCCGCCGTGGAAAGCACCGCGCTGTTCAAGCGCTCCATCGGCGAAGTCACTGACATTGTGGAAAAGGAGATGTACACCTTCGAGGATCGCAACGGCGAGAGCCTGACCCTGCGCCCCGAAGGCACCGCCTCCTGCGTGCGCGCCTGCCTGGAGCACGGCCTGCTGCACAATCAGCAGCAGCGTCTGTGGTACATGGGGCCGATGTTCCGCCACGAGCGCCCGCAAAAAGGCCGCTACCGCCAGTTTCACCAGCTGGGTGTCGAAACCTTCGGCGTATCCTCGCCCGAGATGGATGTCGAACTGATCCTGATGGCCGCGCGCCTGTGGAAACAGCTTGGCCTTGCCGATGAAGTCGTATTGCAAATCAACACGCTGGGCAGCAATGCGGCGCGTGCGGTGTATCGCGAGCACCTGGTCAACTTCCTGCGACAACATGCGGCGCATCTGGACGAAGACAGTCTGCGTCGTCTGGAAACCAACCCTTTGCGCGTGCTCGATTCCAAAAACCCCGAGGTGCAGGCGATTCTGCTGAATGCACCGCGTCTGGATGAACATCTGGATGAGGAATCACGCGCTGATTTCCTGCGCCTGTGCGACCTGCTGCATGCTGCGGGCATCCGTTTGGAAATCAACCCGAAACTGGTGCGCGGGTTGGATTATTACAACAAGACCGTGTTTGAGTGGGTGACCACGCGGCTGGGCGCACAAGGCACAATCTGCGCAGGCGGGCGTTTTGACGGCCTGGTCGAGCAGCTTGGCGGTTCGCCGACGCCTGCCGCCGGATTCGCCATCGGTCTTGAGCGCCTGCTTGCTCTGCTGGGTGAGACCTACGGCGAAGCCCAGCTCCAGGCGGCAGCGCCCCATGTGTATGTGGTCGCCCTGGGCGCTGACGCCGAACGCGAAGCCCTGGTTCTGGCAGAACGTCTGCGCGATGTGCTGCCCGGACTGCGCATCCAGACCAATGCCGGCGGAGGCAGTTTCAAGACCCAGTTCAAGCGTGCCGACAAATCGGCGGCGACGTTTGCCTTGGTTTTGGGCGAAGATGAGGTCAAACAGGGCATAGCGCAACTCAAGCCTTTACGCGGCGAGGGCGAGCAGCAGAGCCTGGCTTTGGACGCTCTGGCAAAAGCCTTGGAGATGGCGCTGGTTTTGAATATTTCAATTGATTAAAGGTTAGGGCACTTCTATAAATTCGATCAAGTCGATAATGGCAAGCCAAAATCCGGCGAAAAAGCGCAGCATACACGCAGTATGTGAGCATT
>CALKWL010000001.1 GCA_938004235.1 uncultured Gammaproteobacteria bacterium | reverse complement strand
AGGCGCAGATCGCGAATAAACCGAACCTGGATGAAATTCCACAGGTACAACGGCGCGTACTGACACAGCCTTTGGCCGACTTTGCACAACGCTTCGAGCGCGATGAGGCTATCGCGCAAGCCTACCTTTCTGGACAACATACGATGGCGGCCATTGCCCAACATTTTGGCGTTCACTACACGACGGTGAGCAGACTTGTGAACAGGTATGAAAACGCGACGAAAACGGAATGATGATGTTATGCCGAAAGACCTGACCCCGGGGTTCGGCATTACAAGGTTAACTTCGCTCAGGCCTTGTCCTGCATGAAAAACCAGATCATTCATGTGCTGCGCGAGGTGACTATCCAGCCGCGTCTTCAAGCCTTATTGGATCGAATCGCTCAAAACATTGAGGCGTGCCGTCCTGATCGACGCTTCATGCGCAGGGTCAGTAATCTGCACCAGAATCTGTTCTTCATGACTTACAAGGCCTGTCGGTGATTCATTTATTTTGTTTGGATTCAATGGGTTGTGGCTTAACTTAATGGCATTGGGGACAGACCACGATTGACTGCATTCACCAAACAACTCCCCTGATTCAGGTTCCGTCACCCGGCGAGGGCGTCCTGATTTCCCTGGGGCTGCACGCTGACCTAAAGCCGCAGACACCTGCTCTGCGAAGGCAGCATGACCCAGCGCATAGTTTCCATTCGTCGCGCGGCGAATTTCATCCACCAGCCCCGGCTCCAATTCATAGCGAAACAATGCGCGATACGCTTCTTCGCGGCTTGCGGCATCGGTACCGAGCGCAAGATAGAGCGAATGCGGTTTTAATAATGGATCAGCTTCACCCTGCGCATTGCCCCGGTAACTTGTCCAGCGATACTCCGCCGGATGCTCGACCATGCCCGCGCGCACGGGATTGAGTTCAATGTAACGCTGACAGGCCAGCAGGTAGTTTTCCTCCTGCGTGGGGCACGAACGAAAGCGACCTTCCCACAACGTGCCGCTGCGTCGGTAAGTGCGGTTGACATACTGCACATAACGTTGCCCCAGCGCCTTCATCAAAGCCCCAGATGCAGCGGGTTGCGCTGCCGACATCAGCAGGTGAACATGATTGGTCATAAGGACATACGCGTGAATCTGGCAACCTGTCTTGTCTGCGTACTCACCCAGCCAGTCGAGGTAAACGCGATAATCCTCATCGGCAAAAAAACACGCCTGCCGATTATTGCCGCGCTGGATAATATGAAGCGGTACATTCGGCAAAGCCAAACGAGCACAGCGCGGCATGGTGGTTTTCCCTCGTTTTTTTTAAATTGCCTCGAAGGGTATCATCAAAACCGTGGTCTGCCCCCTATTTCTTGTATTTCTTGTATTTCTTGTGAATTATTGAGAGGGCGCTATGTAGGGCAAAAAATATCCGATAACCATGGAAATAAAAACCAAGAAAAGCATAATTGCTAACATTACTAAAGAACTTTTTCTTCCCATTGTTATCTCCTCTAGTCACATAAGGCTCAATGAAACTGCCCCGGATCCTCACTTATGCCAGGCATGGAAAATAGCCCTGGAAAGCGCGGATGATTCGTTGGGAACTCATCACATCTATAAAAACGCAGGAAATTAAAATCTCGATTGCCAAAATACCACTCATGCCAATAAGACGTCCTTGTTTTTTCGCATGAGTCTTTGCATTCTTCAACCTTCGTACACAACACAAAAGGCGTCACTGGTAGCGTCACACATGATATTGCACATGTGCAATTTGATACGTTCGAACCACCCTTTGGGGCAAAATATCGGAGCGGGCCGCCTTCCTCATACCCAAATTTATTGATACCGCCCTTTATCCCTACCATCTTTGTCTCAGTGAGACTTGAAGATGATGCCCTAGTATGCGAACCGCTGATTTTGGCATCTTGGCTCGTTCTTTTCCATACAGGAGTGAATAATGTTTGTGTGCCATTGGTGACATGAGTCATATCCATCAAATCACCTGTGGCGCTATAAACCATATTCCAACGCCAAGCTTCGGAGTTGCCCACCATGTCCACAATGGTAATGGGTAAATTCCTCGCATCATACGTCCAGCGTGTGGTGTAGGTCGTGCCGCTGGGTGTGGCATTAAACCCCTTTGCCCCTGTGGCATCCGTGGTCGGTGTTTCAACCATCTCCAGCAGGTTGCCCTTGCTGTCATAGCTGTAGCTCGTGATGAGATAGGCTTCCGCTGTTTTCAGCGGCAGGTTCCATGTGGCATGCCATTGGGTATGGGTGACATGCTCTGCCGCACTCAGCGGCGGCGCTGTGGTGGCGCTTTGATAACTTGCCGGGTAGCTGGCTTCGCGTGTGATCCGTCCCTTGGCGTTGTAGGTGTAGAAGGTGACACGGCCATCGTGGGCAATGACTTTGGACTTGCGTTGATTGGCGTCATAACTCGTTGCCGCCGCCGAAGCGCCGCACAGAGGGCAAGGCGTTGAAACCGATGTCGGGCGCAGCACGCCGGCGTTGGAGGAGAAGCTGTACTGCGTGGCCGTACTCGCTGCGCCGGGAGATGGGGTATAAAAGATCGTACTGCTCGCCGCACCTGAGCCCGCAGCGTTATTAAACTGAAAGCTCAGCTTCTCCAGCCCCTGCGCCTTTTCGGTACTGGCCACCTGACCCAGTGCGTCGTAGGTGTAGGTTGTGATGCGCACACCCAGCGCATCGGTAAGACCGGTCAGGGCATGGGCATTGATAGGTTGAGGATCCTCGTAGTGGTAACGCTTGGTGGTTGGAGGTGTTGTGTCCATGCCCGGCATCGTCACCGCAACGAGATTCCCCAACGCATCATGCGCATAACCAATCACCTCACCGCCGGGCATGGTGAGTTTGGACACGCGCCCGGCGCTGTCGTAGCTCACGTTCAACTCACGCCCAAAGGCGTTGCGTACCGCAAGAAGCAAACCGGCCTTGGGCGCCTGGGCGGAGGGTGTGGACGCACTGCTATACACCAGCGTGGTCACCCCGCCATTGCGCGATTGAATCGACTTCAAGCGCCCACTGGCATCGTAGGTCTCAACGCTATCGTCGCTATGTGGACGGTAAATCCAGCTTGATGTCTGCCCATTACTGGTCAGTTTCTGGGTCAGGCGATCCTGGGTGTCACGGGGGCTGATGTCCCGCCAGGTGACGGATGTGGCCGTGCTCGATGACTCATCGCGTACAAACGTTCGCCACGAACCATCCCCGCGCAGGGCGCGCAGCATGGGGGTGGGCGCACCCTGCACGAGATGAATGGAACGATCATAGGTATGCGTCCAGCCCGCGCCCATGGGCAGGGCGGCGGAAGGAATGCCATTCGGCCAGCGTGAACGGTAATAGCGGGTGAAATGCAGAGGATGCACACCTGCGCCAGCAACATCGTCCTCTTGTAACAGTTTGACCCCTGTGCCGGGAAGCGTTGGGGTATCCGTGGGGCAGGAGGTCTCTTCGGGCTCGAAGCGGAAGCAGAAATCGCTGCGGGGGTCATCCTGGCTGCGTTGCCAATCTTCAGCACAGGCCGCATCACGATGGTGATAAAGGTAATGACCGGGTTTGAACTCGGAGAGCATGCACGCCCCATCCGCCGTATCGGAACGATCGTAAATCGTGATGGTGTAGGGCTTGCGCCGTGCAAGAATCAGCTGACCATAGTCCCAGTTGGTGTATCCAGGCGCACT